>JAYVXK010000194.1:0-2384 GCA_043785265.1 Myxococcales bacterium
CTCGCGGGCGCACCCAACTCCATCGATCAACCTTGGGCACGAGTGGGGCCGAACGGCAGTCTTTCCTATAATTCGATCGTGCTGCCCAACACGCCCGTGTTCCGTCAGACCCTTGTGCTGGTCGCCGATGAACCACCTGAGCCGTTGGCTCCCGCACGCGACCCTGTCCGCGAGACCAAGATCGGCCTCGACTGGCTCCACAAGGAGGCATTGGGGACCTTCGTGGTCGACGCTCCACCCGAGCTGGCCCAGCTCGCCAGCGACACTGCCACTTCGCTGGGCCTCGGCACCGACCGCGAGCGCAACGACGCCCGCATCCGTTTGGCCGCCCGAATGATCACCATCGGGCGCATGCAGCAGCAGACCCTCGAGCTTGCGCTCGCCGCCGCAGTGGAGCGTCGAGACGACGCCACCGTAATTCTGTTGAACCGCGTCCTCGAAGGCTCGTCACGGCGCCTCGCGCGTTGGCTCGAGGAGCACCGACTCTCGTGCGGCTCGGCGATGCGCCCCGTCTCCGTGGCGGTCAACGCCGTCGGTGACGTCACGATTTGCGGGGAGCGGTAGCGTCGTGCTGCTCGCATCCCAGTTGCCGCGCGTCTCGTTGGCACAGCTCCGCGCAACGTACAAGCCGCGAAAATTTCGCGAGCTGACGTCGATCGAGATCGTCGTGAGCGGTCAAGTCACCGAGTTGCAGCTCGAGACAACCACCGGCGATGGGTGCGTCACGGGCGTTCGCAAGTGGCTGCGCTGCCACCATTGCTCGAGGCGCGCGAACGTCCTCGGATTCGTCATGGGCTTCGGCTGGTCGTGCCAACGCTGCCTGGGATGGAGATCTCGCGGCCGACCAGCCGTCAACGTGCTCGCGAAGAACGGACCAGCTCTATGAGCATGAGCGCCATCAGCACTGGATCACGGAACGACCAGCCGTTGGTGGTGCAGGAGATCAAGTACGAATTTCACCGCGAGTTCGTGCTGCCCGACGGCACGCGGTCGCGCTACCTCGACGAGATCAACCTGCTCGCGTGGCACTTCGACATCCGCTGCGAGTCCCTTGGCACTCTGTGCCGCACTTGCATGGGGATGTCACAGCTCGAGCCGTCCGCGAGGACATGTCTCCGCGGCGTCGAGATCTTGTCCACGCTCGGGCAAGAGTTTGGTAGCCCGCCGGTCTACTTGCGGATCGGCAACGGGCATGTGGCCGAGGGCTTCTTCCGGTACCTGCACGAGATGCACACACGCGATCCGGATCGACTCAAGAGCTTCGCGTTCTGGGCAGACGCCGAGTCTCTCGGGCGAGTGCGCTTCCACATGGAGCGGCTCGTCGCCGGCCTAGGATCCTTCAGCTTCTATCCGCTCAGAAACGAGCTGCTTCCGTTCTTCGAGGAAGAGCAGCGGCAAGGCAGGCATTGGGTGATCCCAGGCGTCCATCCCTCGCTTCTCTCTTTCGGTGGCTTCAAGGTCAGTCTTCCGCGGCGCGACGAGAACCTCGCGCCACGCGAAGATGGCGAGGCTCAGGCCGCCGAGAACGTTCGTTAGGTGCATGCGTGCGACCGCAATGGCGATCCTCGCGATCGAGGTCCACGCCCGGCGCACGCGTGATACCGCGCTGCTCGTGCCGTCGGGGTTCACGAGCGCGTGAACGACAAAGGCGCACGAGCCGTACGTTCTTGCGACTCTGCCTCATGCAACGCGATCTCGGCCCTCGCTTCGTCCTCTGTGAGGATCGCATCCACCACCAAGAACTCGACGCGCGGCGTCCACGTCGACTCGGTGATGAGCGGGGCAGAACACGAAGCGCGTAGTCATGCGCGGCAAGGCACGTCACGGACATCATCAACGGCGAGTCCACTGCCGCGTCATTCGATACTCTTCGAGACCCTCGGCGAGTCAGCGGACATCGCCCAGTCCAGAATCAATTCTGGGTCTCCGACAAGGTCCAACAGCTTTGGGGCAAGCTCTGCCCAATCCGGATCACTTCGCACGCCGTTCTCGATCTTCGAAAAGATTCCCTTGTTGCACTCATCGAGAAACTGCATCCGCAGCTTTTTGAGGGTGGTGGCGACCTGATCCCAGTCGTCCTTGCGACAATTGGGAAGCGACCAAAACGCAGCCTCCGTTCGTCTTGTCAGATCGTCAAACGCAACGAAGAAGTCACCGATGTCGCCAAGCCACCTTTTCACGAGTTCTCTGGAGGCAGTACCATCAAAGCTGACGTCGCTCTGGAAGGACTCGGCCAACTCTCCCGCGCGCACCTCGGACCAATTGCCGGCTCCGCGGAGCATCACGACGCTCGAATATCGGTGCGTCAACTGCTCGCTCGTCCTCGCGATCTTTTGCGCCAGCGCGGATTGATTGGCGTCAATTACTTTTGCCGACTGGCGACA
>JAYVXK010000195.1:0-2382 GCA_043785265.1 Myxococcales bacterium
ACAATCTCGGCGTTCTCTCCGAAAAGTTGAACCGCATCGACGACTCCATCAAGTACTTCAAGCGCTACATCCAGATGGATGTCGACGCGAGCGAGCGAGCCAAAGCAGAGGGGTTTATCAAGCGACTCGAGGGCGCAAAAAAAGAAGTGCGCGAGGCTCGTGACTCCGACGAAGACGTCGACACCAAAGGCCCTAAAATCAAGCCGATTGACACACGCGCGCCACCGCCGCCGACCTCACATGCCGCCGTGACAGGCGTGCTCGTCGCGGGCACTGTGCTCGCGGTGATCGGCATCGGTGTTGGCTCTGTGATGGGGGCGAAGGCGCTCTCTGACCGACCACCCGCCGGGATGGTGACTGGCGCAGGACTTCCCTACAGCACGCTCGCGAGCCAAGAGAGCAACGCGCACACAGAAGCGATGGTGGCAGATGTCGCGCTGGGCATCGGCATCGTCGCCGCCGTCACGACATTCCTTTTGTACGTGGGCACTCGTCCACGCGCGCCCATCTACTTGAGTCAACACGCGGCTCCGAAGGTGGTTGGGCTCTCCCCACTCTTCAGCCCCCGCACGGGTGGTCTCGCACTGGCAGGGAGCTTCTGATGCGCCGGGTGCTCGGATCGGTGGCGTTTGTCGCTTGTGTGCTTGCCGTCCTCGACTGCGAAGCCATCGTCTCGAACGACGTGCCGCAATTCACGTGCAAAGCCACTCCGCAAAGCGCTCATCGCGGCGGCGATCTTGGCTGTCCCCCGGGACAATATTGCAATGGCTCGGGCTGCGTCGCGTGCGAAAAGTCTGACGTTTGCGATCACTTCGACAACGACTGCAACGGCCTGATCGACGACGGACCACTCAGCGACCGCGACGCAGACACTTTCACGGAATGTGGCCAAATCGCAGCGGATCGCACGATCGTCGATGTCGACTGCAACGACGACGATCCCACGGTCCACCCTCACGCGACCGAGGTTTGCAATGGCGTCGACGACGATTGCGACAACATCGTCGACAACCCAGACAGAGTCTGTCCGCCCAATCTCATCTGCCGTGCCGCACTCCAAAACAAGAACCCCGCAGACAACTGCGTGGCCAAGACCAGCGACTGCAACTTGACGCCTGCGCTCTGCACGCTGCCCCAAGTGTGCGACCAACAGACCGGCAAGTGCGTTGGCACGTCGGCGAATCCGATCGGGTCGACATGCGCCTCCGATCGAGAGTGCGTCGGCCCCGGCGCGTTCTGTGGATCGAGCGCGTACTTGGGCTCGATCACGATCTCGGGCATCTGCACCAAGACGTGCTGCACTTCTGCCGAATGCCCAAACGACTTCGTCTGCTACGCATCGGGGACAGACGGACGCTATTGCGTGAGCAAGACGCTGGTCGGCATCAACAACGCGCTTGGTACACTGCCCGCAGGGGCCCCTGCCTCGGCGCCAAGCCAATGCCGCTCGGGACAAGAAACGAACGGTCAATGCATCGACGTGTGCTGCGTCAGCTCCAACTGCACCAACGGAACGGCCTGTCACGAGGGCACCGCGCTCGGCAAATCGGCCCTCATATGCCAGCCTGGCAGCGCGACTGGTTCTGGAGGGTGCTGCGGCGGCTGGGCTTGCGGTGGCAGTCCGAGCAATTGCGGCGAGGGACTCTGTCAGAAGCTGAGCAACGCTGTCAGTCTCTGCATGGCGCCATGTTGTGGGTCGGCCGTATGCGGCGGCGACAATTTCGGCGACTACCTCTGTCGCGCTTATCAAGCGAGCAATGGTGTCTTCACTGGGTGTGTTGCCACGAGCGCCAAGCGCGGAGGGAGCGCGACAGGCACCGACTGCACCAACGACAACGAGTGCGTCGGTTATTCTTGCTCACCAGGGACCGCTACTCACTCACACAAGTACTGCACGGACAATTGCTGCACGGACAATGACTGCAGCAACGGCACGCGCTGTCGCCCGGTGTCGGGCAGCAACGCGTACATTTTGCACTGCGTTTATCCGTGAAATCAGCCGTCGAGCGAAGCGTCCAGGATTGATCCGTCGTCTGCGTCCGGCAGATTGGCGTCCAACACGTCCACGGTGCTCGTGTCCTTCACGCTCGTGTCCGCGGCGTCCGCGGCGCTGGTATCGGCCACACTCGTGTCCTTCACGCTCGTGTCCGAAACGTCAGGGTTGTTGTTCTGATCTTGGAGGGGAGCATCTGCGAAAGACGCATCAGCGCCGCCAGCGTCGATCTTCGAGCGATCGAAGTCGACGATCAATTCGCAACCTGCCGCGCCTACGAAGGCGAGAACGAAGACAGCGAGCACACGCTTTTTCATTTGGTTCTTCATAAGATCTCAAAAGCGAAAGAGGGCACCAGCGCCGCCGCCGTGAGGCGTGATGATGGGCAT
>JAYVXK010000196.1:0-2379 GCA_043785265.1 Myxococcales bacterium
GCAGACGCGGGCGCGGACGTAGTGGTTCCACCGTCGTGCAATCCCGATACGCACATCGCGCCGACCAGCGCGTTCGCCATGCCGTCGACTCTCAACGACGAGTACGTTTGCTATGCGTTCGATGTCCCCGGCGACAAGCGCTACGCGATTCGAGTCGTGCCGCGCATCGACAACCCGAAGATCGTTCACCACTTGCTCTTGTTCAAAGCACCGGGCGGATCGAAGTACACCGGCACGCCATCGAAATGCTCGAGCGCGTTCGGAGAGCTTGGTTGGTCGATACAATATGGATGGGCGCCAGGTGGTAACGCACTCGACATGCCGCCAGAGGCCGCGATCCCGCTAGATAGCGCCACTCACTACGTGGTCCAGATCCACTACAACAACGTCCAGCAACTCGTCGCCCAGGTAGACACGAGCGGTTTCGACATGTGCACCACGCCAACGCCGCGTCCCAACGAGGCAGACGTGATCGCGTTTGGTGCCTACAACTTCCCTCAAGTCCCAGCACACGGAACCTTGGACTGGACTTGCGACTACAAAGTCGACTCTCAGCTCGCCGGCACCCAGCTCATCGCGACTTGGGGCCACATGCACAAGATTGGCAGTCTCATCGAGACCACGCGCATGCCTCTGGTCGGTGCCCCAATCCCGGTGATCGACGTGCCCAAGTACGACTTCAACGGGCAACAATGGCTGCCAAAAACAGGCACATTCGCAGCAGGCGACACCGTGCGAACACGATGCGCGTGGAACAACACAACCGATCTTCCCGTGAGTTTTGGCGAGAACACGGAGAACGAGATGTGCTTCGGTTTCGCGATGTACTATCCCAAGCGCAACTTCGCCACGTGGGCCCAGCCATCCGTGCAAGCGAGCTGCGGCGTGACGAAGTAGAAGGCTCCGAGGATCGTCATCGAACTGTACGGCAACAAGTCTGGTCTCTCGCCGAGCGCGCAGAAGACCCTCGAGCGAATCTACAGACGCAAAGTCGGAATCGATCAGCTCACCACACCCGAGCTCACGCGGTCGCTCGTCGAGGCGTCGATGGAGACGGGTCGCCAGGTGGGAGCGCTCGTGCATCGATCGGGTCAGGTCGATTACGTGATCGTGGGCGATTCGAGCAAGCTGATGCTCCCCGACATTGGTCGCTTACGCGCTGCAGAAGGCCGATTTCGCGGCCTCCGTTTGATTCATACGCATGTGCGCAACGAGCCTCTCTCACAAGACGATCTTGTCGACTTGGTGAGATTGCGACTCGACATGGTCGCGGCCATTCAACTGTCTCCTGACGGCGAAGCGCGCTCCATTTCGTACGCGCACAACGTCCCGGGCCATCCGCCGTATCAAATCGTCGGCCCCATGCCGATCAGTCACGCGCACGTCGACGTCGGCAAATTGATGGGCGACCTCGAGGCTGAGTTTCAGCGCCTCTCCAAGTCGCGCGAGGTCAAAGCCAAAGACGGGCGAGCGATCTTGTTGCACGTCGCCGACAAGTCCAATCGAGACGCAGCGGTCAAAGCAGACGAGAGCATTCGCGAGTTGCGTGAGCTCGCACGCACCGCAGGAGTCGAAGTCGCAGATGCTGTGATTCAGTTGCGCGACCGGCTCGATCCAAAATTCGTGATGGGGCAGGGCAAGCTCAACGAACTCATCTTGCGCGCCGCCGAGCTCGACGCAGAGACTCTCATCTTCGATCGCAATCTCACACCATCGCAGGCCGCGGCGATCGCAAAAAGCAGCGATCTAAAGGTGATTGATCGCACACAGCTGATTTTGGACATCTTCGCGCAGCGCGCAGAGAGTCGCGACGGCAAGCTTCAGGTCGAGCTCGCGCAACTCAAGTACAACATGCCGCGCCTGCAGCAAAAAGACGACTCGCTCTCGCGGCTCAGTGGCGGCATCGGCGGGCGTGGACCTGGCGAAACCAAACTCGAGATCGGACGTCGTCGGGCCAAAGAGCGAGTGACTCACCTCGAAGACCAACTCAAGCAACTCGCCAAGCAGCGCGTGCAACGCAGACGCAAACGCAAGCGCGGCAATGTGCCCACGGTCGCGATCGTCGGCTACACGAACGCCGGAAAGAGCACTCTGACCAACACGATGACTGGCTCGGACGTGTTCGCAGAGGACAAACTCTTTGCCACACTCGACACGCGATCGCGCACGTTGCGTGTGGGTTGGGCGGGGTATGGCGATCGCGAAGTCGTCGTCACGGACACGGTCGGTTTCATTCGCGAGCTCCCAAAAGACCTGTTTGCAGCCTTTCGCGCGACTTTCGAAGAAGCGGCAGAAGCCGACTTGATCTTGCATGTCGTCGACGCCAACGATCCCTCACGCGACGAGCACATCGAGACCACCGAAAAAATACTCACAGAG
>JAYVXK010000197.1:0-2378 GCA_043785265.1 Myxococcales bacterium
CGCATCCGACGCAGCGAGCTCCATCTCGGCGGTCTCTGCGCGAGCCGATTGATAGGTGGCATCTTCTGTCGCAAAGTCGATCTCGCGAATGTTGCCTGCGTTGAAGAGCGCCTCGGACGCGTCGCGGCTCGCCGCCATCGCATCGAGCGCCTGGTTCGCGAGAGCCAACTTCTGTTCTGCGGCTTGCGCTCGGTAGAACGCCGCGCGCGCCTTGTAGCCGGTCTGGATCGCCGCGCCTGCTGCGCGAAAACGTGACGCGTCGACGTCGGCCTCGGCCGCATGCGCACGGATGGGAGCGAGGATGAGACCCGTCACGTCGTACTCGGCTCGAAGCTCTAGATTCGTTTCGAACTCCGGGACGAACTCCACTCCGACCGATGGATTGGGAAGCGCCCATGCCTGCACCAAGCGGCCACGTGCGATGCCCATCTCTCGGAGGGTCGCGCGGAGTTCACGATTCTCGAGCAGCGCGATTCGCGCGGCGGTCTCCGCGTCGAGAGGCTTGCTCAACATCGCCCGCGCCTCTTCGGATGTGCTCGGATCGACGTCGTCCTTTTCGGCAACGTCTGCGACATTGAGGTGTGTCGCCTCACGCACGCTGCCCAGATCGCTCCTCATCCCTGCGCACCCACTCGTGATCAAACCGAGCGCGAACACCAGCTTCTCAATGCGCATGGTGGTTCATGCCTCCGTCGATGTTCCCCGTCGGCATGTTCATACCGTCCATCTTCCCCATCGGCATCGGCATGTTCATGCTTCCCATGGGCATATTCATTCCGCCGTCGTCCATCACCATGCCCCCCATGTCGCCCGATACGCCGGAAAGACCTACCCACGAGGTGGTCGCTCCAGGCAACGGAGGATCTTCTCGCAGCGCGACGCCAGGGTTGCGAACAGGCGCCGATTGCGCAGCCTCAGACGCCGCAGACGTAGCTGGAAGTTTGGTTGGCACTGATGAGGCACAACCCAGGAGCACGACGAGAGCAAGCGCAATTCTCTTGGTGAGCATCGCCCGGAGATTGCCCCTTGCGTGATCATTGCGCAACAACCATCCCGCGCGCGCTGTCGTCGCTGACTCAGCTGTGCCACAACGCGAGATGCGCGTTACATCGGCGCGCATCGCTTTTTCTGGAGGTCGAACTTGCGGTGCAGTGTGGACGTCGTCGTGGTTGGTGCTGGGCCAGCGGGATACCTCGCGTCCAAAGTGCTGCGGGAGCGTGGACTGCGTGTCCTCGTCGTGGAAGCGGGTCCGCTCTTGTCGTCCAAGAAGAACCCACCCGAAGTCGATCCGAAGGTTTGGGCATATCGCGCAGAGGGCGGAACGTTCGACTGGGTTCGCGTCCGCGCGGTTCGAGGGCGCACTTTGTTCTGGGGCGGCTGGTCGTATCGCTTCCCTGATCGCGTGTTGCGTCGCGCAGGTTTCCCCGATGGACGCGCCGTGCTCGATCCAATCTACGCGGACATCGAGCGACGGCTTGGAGTCATCGAAGGAGTGGTGGACACGCGCTACAAACGCGCTGCACGCGCACTCGATCTCCACATCCTACCCAAGCGCGCGCCAGTCACACGAGGCGGGGAGATCTGGACACCGTTTGCCGGTCAATCCGCGCGAAGCGTGCGTACGAGTCTTGCGGCTCTCTCTCTCGAACACACGCGTGGTCGTGCCGTCGCGCTTGCGTGCATCGACCTGTCGACTCGCAAAACAGAGAGGATCGCGGCCGGCGCGTTTGTGCTTGCTGCGTCACCCATCGAGACCGCACGCATCGTGCTTCAGAGCGATCTGCCGCGGTCGCGTGTTGGCCGGGGACTCGTGGATCACCTGGTTGCCAGCTATCTGTTGATTGAGCCAAGGCCTGCACCAGGCAATCACAGACGCGGCGCCTTCCCAGGGTGCGCGCTCGTCGAGAGCTTCGTTAACCTCGACCGTCGAACAAAGCGCGCCTATCCAGGAGGCTTCTCGACCGAACTGACTGGGCCGGTGCCGCTCGATGCACTGGACGTACAACACCTGGTGCCACGATCGGAAGTCCATCACCACTCCGTCACGCAGATCATTGCGCTCGGAGAAAGCTTCCCCCACGACAAGCGCTTCGTCTCACTCGACCCAAAGCGCCGCGACTCAGTTGGACGACCAGTCCCAATCATTCATGTCGTGTCCTCCAGGCAAGATGCCCAACTCGCGACCGACATGAAGAAGGCTTGCGTCGCGTTTGCCGATGCGATCGCCATCGCGGGCAGCAGACTGGTTTTTGTAGAACCCGTGCAGCAAGCAGCTGGTCACGAAGCAGGCACATGCGCGATGGGCGACGGCAACGCACCGTGCGACCGGACGGGTCGGTTGCGCGCACTGGAGAACGTCTGGATTGCTGACGCATCGG
>JAYVXK010000198.1:0-2377 GCA_043785265.1 Myxococcales bacterium
GCGACGATCGCTTGCGTCTCGCCACGCTGAAAGAGCGCCGAGCCGTGCGTGCGGTGGAGCAGTCCTGCTTCGCACATGATCGCGCGAATCTGATCCATCGACCGACCGTCGATGCGCTTCTTCTCGCCGAGCACGTATTCGCGAACGACGACGTACTTGCGGTCTTCGAATTCTTCTTTGATGAGCTTCTCGCTCGCCGTGCATTTCTCGGCGCCGAACTCAGTCGTGAGCGTCTCGGTCATCGCAGTCTTCGCGGCCTTGTAGCCGTCGTAGCGCAGCTTCTTGTCTTTGATGAGCGAGCTCTCGAGGATCTTTTTGTCGACGAGGTCTTTGATTCGGAGCTTGATTTGAGCGTCCAATCGCTTCGGCTCGAATGTGCGCTTGGGTTTGCCGACTGCGGCGCGCATGCGCTCGATGAGTTCGAGGATGGGCTGCGCGGCCTTGTGCGCGAACATCAACGTGTCGATGAGGTCGGTCTCGCTGGCTTCAGCTGCTCCGCCTTCGACCATGACGATCGCGTCTTTGGTGCACGCGACGACCATGTCGATGTCGCTCGCCGCTTGCTCGTCGAACGTGGGGAACGTCTTGAGTTCGCCGTTGATGCGCGCGACGCGCACACCTACGAGCGGCCCGCTCCAGGGAATGTCCGAAAGGTGAAGAGCCGCGCTTGCGCCCGTGAGCGCGAGCACGTCTGTGGGGTTGATCTTGTCGCTCGAGAGGACCGTCGCGATGATCTGGGTGTCGCACTTGTAGCCCTCGGGAAAGAAGGGGCGGCAAGGGCGATCGATGAGGCGGCTGGTGAGAATCTCGTCGTCGCGCTGACGACCCTCACGCTTGAAAAAGCCACCCGGGATCTTGCCTGCGGAGTAGGTCTTTTCGATGTAATCGCAAGTCAGGGGAAAAAAATCGAGACCTGGGCGCTCGTCGCCGCTGACTGCGGTGATGAGAACTTGGCTCTCGCCGTAGCTCAATAACACCGCGCCGTGAGCTTGCTTGGCGATGCGACCGGTCTCGAAAGTGAGAGGTTTGCCGTTGATGAGAATGGATTCGCGAACGAAGGACATAGTGGTTGGCTCTTGTGATCGCTGCGTGCGATCGAAACGGGGCGCACACCCCATTACGTGGGTGGGCGGCCCGGGTGGGAGCGCGTGCTCGACCTAATTCCTCGGTTGCTGCGTTCGAGCGTCGGATGGATCGACCGCAAGAATCGAAGAGCAAGGCGCACGCGCAAAAAACCAAAAGCCCGCCCGTCTTGGACGCTGGCGGGCTTTCGGTGCTTATTTGCGGAGGTTGAGCGCCGTGACGACCTTGCGGTATCGGTCGAGGCTCGACTTTTTGAGATACGCGAGCAACGTGCGGCGCTTCGACACCATGCGAAGCAGGCCACGGCGTGAGTGGTGGTCTTTCAAGTGAGTCTTGAAGTGCTCCGTGAGGTACCCGATTCGCTCGCTCAAGAGGGCGATTTGAACTTCTGGCGAGCCGGTGTCGGTCTCGTGCGTGCGGAACTTACCAATGAGGTCGGTCTTCTTTTCGGTGTGAAGCGGCATGTGCTCGGGTCTTTCCTGACAGCTTTCTTTTCGAGGCGGCGCAGTATAGGCAAAAGAGCCCCGCCGTCAATCGATGCATTGCGATGAGCGAAGCTGTGGGCATGCAGATGAGTGCGGGCGCGTCGACTGGGTTCGGTGCGGGTTCGGCAGTTGTCGCAAACTCATCTATATCGCTCGCAAACAGCGAGATCTTTCCGCTAGCATCCCGGCCTCGCATGACCGCCACGATCGACATCCTCCGAGGTGAACTCGAGCGCCTCTATTCGCTCGAAGAGATGACCCATATGAGCCAAGCGCTCCTCGGCCTCCGGCCAGAGGACGTAGGCGGTCATACGGCAAAAGCCAGTTTTGCGCGGGCGCTGACCGAGCGTCTCGCTCAGAGAGAGCAGCTCGAGGCGTTGCTCGACATCATCTTCGCTTCAAAAAAAGAGATTGATCCGCGAGTGCGTGACGTCGCCGCTCTCATGGGCGAGGCGGAGCTCGCGAGCGGACAGGCGTTTGGGCCGTTCGTGATCGATCGAAAGCTCAGCTCCACCGAGATGGGCATCGTCTATCTGGCAAAGCGCGATGGCGCAGTGCACATGCTCAAGACTCTGCGACGCGAGGCCGCACGTGATCATCGCGCGGTGCAGCGCTTTCTCACGGCCAATCGTCTCGTGGCCGCGGTCAAGAGCGACGGCCTGCCCAAGAGCATCGACGCAGGCGAGGTCAACGGCACCTTTTATGTCTCCTACGAGAACATCGACGCCCAGCCTCTCACAGCGCGATTCGCTCGCACGGGTCCTTCGCACGTCAACGAGTTGCGACCCATTTTGCGCGGCATTCTCGAG
>JAYVXK010000199.1:0-2373 GCA_043785265.1 Myxococcales bacterium
TCCCCGATCAGCACCCTGCCGTACCTACACGCAGAGGCCCGCTTTCACTATGTGTTTGGTGAGGACCCGCTGTGGTCAAAACATGTAGTCGCTCCGTACATCATGGTGGGCGCGGGCGTGAGCAACTACGACGCGGCAGTCTCGGTGCCAGTTCAAGAAAGCGCGCCTCCTCCGAAGCCGACCAAATACGTGGATGCATGGGCATCCGGTGGACCCGTGTTCGCGTCAGTCGGCGGCGGGTTACGCATTCAGCTTGGTTCGCCTCGCGCTGCAATCATGTTTACACCTGTTAAGGCGGTCATCTCGCTGCCCCTTGGTGGCACGCTCCTTAGCCTCGAGCCTGAGGTCGCGTTCCAGTTCGGCTTCTGATCAGCTGATCACATGCACGCGGATTGAGTTGGTGCTCCCAGAAACGCCGATGGGAGCGCCGAAGACGATCACCACGCGCTCACCAGGTGACGCGAGACCGCTCGCCATCAAGTCGCCCGTGCACCAATCGACGAGAGCGTCCGAGTTGTGAATCGCAGGCATTTCGCGGGGGATCACGCCCCAGAGCATGGCCATGCGGCGACGCGTTTTTGCGTTGGGTGAGAACGCGATGATGGGCACGTGAGGTCGCGCGAGACTCACATTCATCGCGCTGGTGCCGCTCTCGGTGAACGAAACGATGTATCTTGCACCGATTTCGCGGGCCGTGTTGCACGCGCCACGAGCGATGGCTTCGGTGATGCTGGTGGCGCGACTCGCGTAGGGCGGAGCCTGATCGAAGAACGGGCTCTTCTCTGCCTCGATGCAGATGCGGCTCATCATCTGCGCGCTCTCGGTCGGATAGTCACCGTTGGCGGTCTCGCCGCTGAGCATCACAGCGTCGGTGCCTGAGTAGACCGCATTGGCGACGTCGCTCGCCTCTGCGCGTGATGGCCGCGGGTTTTTCGTCATCGACTGAAGCATCTCAGTCGCCACGATCACGGGTCTGTGTACGCGCCGCGCGACCGCCAGCATTTGCCGCTGAATGATGGGCACGCGCTCCGGCGGAAACTCCACGCCAAGGTCTCCGCGAGCCACCATCGCGCCGTCGCTGGCGGCGAGGATGCTCTCGAGATTGTCGACAGCGTCTGGTGTTTCGACCTTGGCGATGATGGGTGTGTCTGCACCCCATGCTTGGACGATTTCACGCACCAAGCGGATGTCGTCGGCGCGGCGCACGAACGAGAGCGCGATGAAGTCCACGCCGAGCGACAGACCAAAGAGCAAATCGCCTTTGTCTTTTTCTGTGAGCGCTCCGCCGCGCATGGTGCGACTCGGCAAGTGCACGCCAATGCGACTGCGCATCCCGCCGCCTTGCGACACGCGCACGTTCACGGCTCGACCGTCGACACTGGTCACATCGAGCGCGATGCGGCCGTCGTCGAAGAGGATCTTGTCGCCGATGCGTACGTCTTCCGCGAGCCCCTCGTATTGAATGGCGATCGTCAGTTCGCTCGGGTTTTCTAGGCCTTCGACGAGCACTGCGTCCGCGCCGGTGGGCAGCTCGTACGGAGCCTTGATGGTGCCCGTGCGAATCTTGGGTCCACACAAGTCTTGCAGCGCGGCCACGGCCTTTCGCTTCTGCTCGCTCACTCTGCGCAGACGAGCAAAACGCGCCGCGTGCTCCTCGTGAGTGCCGTGAGAAAAATTGAAGCGCGCGACATCCATGCCCGCATCAATCAACGCCCCGAGCCCCTCTTCGGAGTCGCACGCGGGACCGAGAGTGCACACGAGCTTCGTGCGGCGAATGACCACGGCGTGGATACTGCCAAATTCGATGACCTTTGGGGCGTTTGTTTTTCGTGCGGGCGTCGGGTAACTCTTGCTTGGTGCCGACGTCGCGAGATCAATCTGGGGTGCTGATGCTCGGCGGGGTGCGATTGCAGGACCTCTGCGCGCGCTTCTCGACACCCGCATACGTCTACGATCTCGACGCGATCGTGCGTGAAGCGCGTGAGTTGGACGCGGCGTTCGGTGCGCAGAGACACCTCGTTTGCTATGCGGTCAAGGCCAACACCGCCGCACCGATCGTGCGAGCGCTCGCGAGCGCGGGGTTCGGCGCAGATGTCGTGAGCGGCCCTGAATTGCTGGTCGCGCGCGGGTGCGGCATCGAGGCAGACTCCATCGTCTTCAGTGGCGTGGCCAAGCTCGACGCCGAAATCGATCTCGCGATCAGCGAAGGAGACCGCGGCATCCAAGCGATCGCGATCGAGAGCATCGAAGAGATCGCTCGCGTCGATGCCCGCGCCCAAGCACTCGGTCGCATGGCGCGCGTCTCGCTTCGCCTCAACCCTGGGCTCGAAGAGAGCGCCCTCGACACGCACTCGCACATTGCCACGGGCCACG
>JAYVXK010000200.1:0-2372 GCA_043785265.1 Myxococcales bacterium
TCGGCCTTGGTGAGCAACAGGCCGTTGGTCGGGAGGTAGACTTTTTTGATCTTCGGGTGCGCGTGCAAAAACGCGATCATCTCGAAGACCTCGGGATGCAAGAGCGCTTCGCCGCCCGTCAACTGCACAGAGTCGAGTCCGCCTTTTTGCGAGACGAGACGCTCCATGTACTTCTTGAACGACGCGAGCGGCAGTCGTCGGTCTTCGATCGGATCGGTGCGCGTCGCGCCCGCGTCGCTGTAACACACGGGACAGGCTAAATTGCAGGCGTTGGTGACTTCGACCAAGATGGTGCACGTCTTGTTGATCGACTGATCGGTTTGACTCGTGGGGCCGCACCCGCCGTCGTCACAGCACGCGGCGCTCTGACCGAGCGCATCGAACACGGGGATGTCGAACACGCGCGCCGAGTCGTAGCGCCTGCCAGAGTTGTCTTTGTTGGAGAGAAAATAGAAGTTCTCGTCGCTCTCGAAGACGGCTTCGGACAGGCCGTGCTCGTCGCACTTCTTTTTGCCAAAAACGCGTCCGCCGCGCGCGAACACGACGCACGGCGCGTAGGTTCGACACTGCGGGCAAAGTGAGACCGTGCTCTTGAGGAGCTTGTCGGTGGAGGTCAGCGCAAACAATGCGATTGCAGCTTGCGGGTCGAGTTCGCGCGCTTGGCGCTTGGCGGTCTCGAGTCGAGATTCGAGAGTGGGCGGGGCAGCCAAACCGAGTCGGCGCTTCGGTCGCTCGGTCTCGGACTTGGTCTCAGACATGACGCTCTGCCTCCTGCATGACGAGTCCTGCGAGCACATACAATCCGCGATGCGCTCGCTTGATGTGGCTGCGAAAGCGCCTCATCGCGGTCTTCACCTGGTGATGCGAAAAAGCCAGGTTCGCTTTGGCTTCGCCGCGCTTGTGCAAATCGATCACCTCCGCTGCGCCTTTGCGCGTGAGCAAGGCGTGCACCGCTTCGATCGAATAGGCGACGTGCTGCTCTTCGTCTGCGAGCACCGTCTCGACGACCGTGGTGACGCGATCGCAGCCTGCGCGCTGGCATGCATCGAGATGAAACTGAAGCGAGAGGGCGATGCGCTTCTCCAAAAAATGTGCGTGCGCGAGAAAATGAGCCACTTTCTCGCGCTTTTGGTCTGCCGCGTCTGACTCTTCGATGCCAAAGCTCGCGTGCGTGCGATCGCGAATCACTTCGTTGAAGACGTCGAAGCCTTCGAGGTCCACCACGGGTTCGCCAAGCGACTCGATCGCGCGCGCGTACATCTTGGTGTGCCGCTCTTCGTCGTGTTCGTGCTTGCGCATCTTGTTGGCGAGCTCTGGCCATGGAGCATGCGCATACGGAAAGTAATCCGTCACAGTCTGCGGATGTCTCTCACCGGCTCGATAGAGATTGAGCACCCACGCGTGTGTCGTCGGATGACTCGCGAGATCGCGATGCCACATGTTCTTGATGCCGCGCTCGACAGCGCTCACTTGCTGCACGCAAACGCGATGAGACCAAAAACGACGATCACTGCGAGGAGCGCCAAAATGGCCACGATGCCGAGAGATATGCCGATCCACATGAGCACGAGCAGCCATGTGGGCGTGTTGGACTTTTGCTGTTGCGGCGGGGGACCGAACGGCGACGGCGGTTGAGGAGGCGGAGGTTGCATTTACGAACGCGCCTCTGTGAGCGTCTGACTGCGGGATCGCGCGAGCATGGAGCCCACGCCGAGCAGAATCAGGACAAGAGAAATCATTTGATAAACCGAGAACGATCCGAACGGTTTGGGCGTCTCGCGCATGAACTCGGTCGCGAAGCGAAAGCCCCCGTACACAATCATGTAGAGAGCATACACGCGACCGACCAACATCCGCCGACGGATCAGCTGCAGAAAAAGCGCGCCGATCATGAGTTGAAACACGATCTCGATGATCTGCGCGGGCCAGCGGCAAATGCCGTCTTCGTAGGTGACGCCGAGCGGTCCGTTGTACGGAAGGCCGCGGCAGCACCCCACGAACAAACAGCCCACCCGGCCGAGCGCGATCGAAAACGGCAGCTTCGCCGCGAACGCGTCGTTGGGTGGCAATCGGTAGTCGAGCAAAGGCTTGGCGATCTCTGCGCCGATGAAGCCGAGCGCGAGACCGCCAGTGATCGACCGACCCGACACGAACAGCTCACGCCAACTCGACAGCGGGACCACGGGCCAACCCTTGTCACCGGCCAGCATCGTCAGTTTTGCGCCGATGATGGCCATCGTCAGAGTGATCGTTTGGAGCGCCCAATACTTGCGCCGATCTTTTGGATCGACGATGGACTTCGCGGTAGGCCACAAAAATAGGCCGATCAAACTGATGGTCACGAGTGTGGGGTATACCCACGCGTTGTCCGA
>JAYVXK010000201.1:0-2369 GCA_043785265.1 Myxococcales bacterium
CCAGTCTTCGGTGCTGTCGATTTTGCTGCGGCCGGGCGATCAGAATCGGAAGGTGCCGCGGCGACAGGAACCACAGCCGCGGGAGGCGGTGGCGACGGAGGCGGCGCGATGACCTCGGCCTGTGGCGGTGCAGCTTCGATCACCGGCGGCGGCTCGATCTCGACAACAGCGGGAGGCGCATTCTTGAGAGCGCGGGCGCTCGGCCGCTCCGCGGGAATCGCGGGCGGAGTGAGCTCGCGGACACTCGCGCGATCCTCCGGCAATTTGCCGCTTTTGGCGCTCTTCGGCAATACCTTGGTCGACGACTCTCTGGCAGGAACGACCGCGTGACCGTTGTGCTCGCGGTCCATGCGCGCGGCTGACGGCGGCGTCTCTGGAATGCGCGGCTCGCTCACGCGAGGTTGAGGCACCGACGGCGGTGCTTGCGGGATCTCACGCACGCTCGGTTCCGCCGACGCGGGCTTCGCGATCGCGCGTCGCTTGACCACGCCAAAGCGAACACGCTCTTCGACGACGTCGTGCGTCTTTTGCTTTTCGAGATGTCGCTTCACGCGCTCGATCGCTTCGGGCTCGACCGAACTCATGTGATTGCGCACATCGTGAATGCCAATTGCCTGAAACAGCGCCACCGCCGCTTTGGGGTCGACGTTGAGCTGCTTCGCAGCCTCGTAGACGCGCACTTTGCTGCTCATCGATCCTCCAAGCATGTCTCGTCCTCAATCCTGTCTTCCGCAGCCGGAGACGCGCCGTCCTCTGTCTTCACAGAGAGGCGCACGGCACTCGCGACATCCACTGCATGTCGGAGAGCCTCGGCCATTGCCACATCCGTCACCGCGCAAACGGCGACTTCTTCTTTTCCGAGCATGCGACCAAGTGTGGCTTTGCTCGTCCAACTTCGCGCGCGACCTTCTTTGATCGCGAAGGCGATCTCGTAACGGTTGACTACGCTTGCTGCGTCGTTCGCAACGATGACCATCATCGTTCCGCCTGATTTTGCGAGTGCTTCGAGTGTCTCGTCTGTGCCGACGGTCAAGCGGTGCGCGCGTTTTGCCGCGAGCACCAGACCGTCCGCGCGACGCATGTACGCGTCTGCGATCTCGGCGCGCAGCACGTTCGCTTCCACGCGAACGTTTGCCTTGAACGAGCGCGCGAGCCCATGTTTGCAGGCCTTCGAGACGCAATCGACCGAAGGATGAACATGAGCGCCGCGACCGAACGCTCCGCCAGCAGCGTCAACGGCGATCGCGTTCTCGGGACCGAGAACGAGACGCACCATCGCGATCGGGTCGGCTGTTTCGCCACATCCCGCGCATGTGCGCTCTCGCTTGTGCGCTCTCGCGCTCTCGGTCTCGGTCGTCATCATCCTTGCTTCCTCTGGTTCGTCCTTGTGGCTCAGGCGTGCGCCGCTTTGCGCGCTGACTCGATCTGCTTCCATTCGTTCGCCAAGAAGTGCTGTGCGCCCTGCTTGATGACGCGCGACTTCTTGATGCCGATGCCCGTCTTGATCGCGAGCTTGTCTTCATCTTCGCGTTGCACGTCTTCGACCGACTTGTAGCCGGCCTCTTCGAGCAACTGCACCGTGCGCTCGCCCACGCCGCGCACGAAGAGCAACCGCTCACGCTCGGTCAGCGGCTCGACCTTGGTCGTTGCGGCGACGATGCGCGCCTGTCGCAAACGCTCCATCGTCGACTCGGCGTCTTTCTGGAGCTTCATCGCAGCGGCTGCGTCACCCACACCAGGAATGGACGCGAGCTCTTCTTCGCTCGCTTCGGCCAGCTCTTCGATCGCGCGGAAACCCATGCGGTACATGCTGCGGGCGATCTGTTCGGTGATGCCTTCGATGTTCTGCAGTGTGGTGACCGACTCGTCCTCGATCTGGCGGAATTTGCTCTCGCTGATGATGTCGAGCTTCCAGCCTGTGAGCTGCGCGGCGAGGCGCACGTTCTGACCTTTGCGACCGATCGCGAGAGAGAGTTTTTCGTCGGGTACGACGAGTTCCATTCGGTGATCGGCTTCGTCGACGATGACCTTGTTGACCTCGGCTGGCTGGATCGCCGCGCAAACGAAGCGCGCCGGGTCTTTGTCGAAGGGCACGATGTCGATCTTTTCGCCGCGAAGCTCTTGAACGACTGCCTGCACGCGTGAGCCTTTCATGCCCACGCACGCTCCCACCGGATCGACGTCCGCGTCGCGGCTGGAGACCGCGATCTTGCTGCGTGCACCTGCTTCGCGTGCACAAGCGACGATGCGAACGATGCCTTCGTAGATCTCGGGCACCTCGGCCTCGAAGAGTTTTTCGACCAGCTTGGCGTCGCTGCGCGAGAGGATGACTTGCGGACCGCGGGCTTCGCGATCGATGTCCTTCACGT
>JAYVXK010000202.1:0-2365 GCA_043785265.1 Myxococcales bacterium
TCCGCGATCTCCGCGACCACTTGGGCTTTCGTCAAACGCTTCTTTGCAGACATGTGCATCCTCCTCGGGCAGAGTCAAACAAGAATCCCGCTCCAGTCAACCACCCTAGACGCCGAGCATTCCAGAACGCTCGAGGTTGGGAAGCCGTTGCTTCCCGCGTGGGATTCCTTACGAATTCATGCGTATCACCGGCGTTCCATGACACGCAAGGGGAAAAGTAAGGCATTTTTGCAGTTCTGATCTGCGGGGACCCTAAAATACAGCCTCCACGCCAAATCGATACGCACGAAACAGGTGTCGTTCCGCGGATCTACTTCTTTGGTCTCACTCTTTGAACGAGGGATTTCTTCCCATTCTTCTTTAGAGGGATTCGTCCATTGCGAGGTCCCGCGGAGGACCCTGCAGCAGCACATAGGCGGTCGGTCTCCATGCGCATGGCCCGATCCTTCACCGCGGTCTCGTGGTCCCAACCAAGAAGGTGGAGCAGACCGTGTGCGAGCAGCATCGTCACCTCCTCCATCACACTCACGCGCCGAGCCTGCGCTTGCCGGGTTGCGGTGGGAACGCTGATGACTACGTCGCCCAAGAGCTCGCTCGACATTTCGGAAAACTCACCCTCATTCATTGCGAATGCCAACACGTCGGTAGGGCGATCTTTATGGCGATAGACTTTGTTCAACTCTCGGATTTGTTTATCGTCAGTTAGAACAATTGATAATTCCGATGAATGACGTTTGATTGCCACCATCATTGCGCGTGCCCGCCTCAGCATTGCGCGTGAATCGACGAGCGCGAACGGCCCGTTCTGCACCACCAATCGAACCGACATGGCGACCTCGTTGCGCCGTGGTACAGCTCACGGGCCCTACGGTCAAATGCCTCACGATCCCGCGACAGCCTGCATCATCGTTCCTGCGTATCAAGCCGAAGCCACCATCGCGCTCGTCGTCGAGAGTTGCGCTCGCGAGATGCCAAATGTGCCTGTTTTTGTGGTCGACGACGGATCACGAGACGACACGGCACATCGCGCGCGAGCGGCGGGTGCTCGCGTCGTGAGTCATCCGCGCAACATGGGCAAGGGCGTCGCGCTTCGGACTGGCTTCGAGAGAGCCTTTGCTCTCGGCTACGACACAGCACTCACGATCGACGCAGATTTGCAGCATCCCGCAGACGAAGGTCGACGCGTGCTCGAAGCATCAGACGATCGGCGAGCGCTCGTCCTTGGCATTCGCGATCTCGAGCGCGACGGCGCACCTCGAAAAAACCAGATGTCGAATGGCATCTCCAACTTTTTTCTGTCGCGATTCTCTGGTCGATCGCTCCGCGACACGCAATGCGGCATGCGGCGGTATCCACTCCAAGAGACTCTCGCGCTCGCCGGCAGCGCCACGGGATATGCGTTCGAGGCAGAGATCATCTTGCGCGCGATCGCTGCAGGTCTGCCGATCGTGCAGGTGCCCGTGCGCGTCCACTATCCTCCAGAGTCCGAACGCGTGACTCACTTCGACTCGGTGAGAGATCCAGCGCGCATCGTAGTGGCCGTCGTGCGCACGCTTGCTGAGGTTCACGTGCTGCATCGAAACCGCTTCTCGAACGTCCAAACTGCTGAAAAATGAGCTTTTTCGCTCGTCACAAAAAGAAGCTCATCGCGCTCGCTGCAGTGCCCACTGTCTTGCTTGCCGCGCACCTCATCATTGGCGTCACCATGACGATGACGCCACCGTTGGTGAGCATGAGCGTCGGCGCGCCTGTGCTTGGCGATGAACCCATTCGACGAATCGACGCGTCCTACACGCGTCTCTGGGGCGGCGTGCGCGAGCTCTATCTGCAGGGCTCACCCGAAGATCTCGGCGCTGCGCATTCGCGTCTGCTTTACGATCACATGACTCACAACGAGGGCGAGTTGTGGGGCACCTTCGAGCACTTCGTGCCTATCTCGATGGGCCGTGCGTTCATCATGGACACGAGCCGCGTGCAATATCGCCACGTCGACGAAGGCATTCCGGCGGCTCGCAAAAAAGAGATCGCTGCTGAGGCGCTCGGACTGTCGCCTGATCCGTACTCGAGCAAGATGCCGACCTATCAGCGGCTCGTCTTCTTGCACGCGGTCTACGACATCGCTCTCTCGTTCGAACACTCTCCGCTCATTGGCTGCTCGGCATTTGGCCTGGGCCCATCGGTCACCAAAGATGGCCACGTCCTCGTGGGGCGCGCGTTCGACTTCGAAGCGGGTGACGTGTTCGACACCGACAAAGCAGTCATTTTCATCCGAGAAAATGGGGAGATTCCGTTCGCGAGTGTTGCGTGGCCAGGTCTCACGGGCGTGCTCACGGGGATGAACGAAGAAGGCGTGATGATCCTCGTC
>JAYVXK010000203.1:0-2362 GCA_043785265.1 Myxococcales bacterium
GCCGTAGAGCTCGCGAAGTCTTTCGGCAGCGAAGAGTCGAGCGCGTTCGTCAATGGCGTGCTCGCTCGCATCGCAGACGACGTCGCCCGCAAGGACACGGACCTCTGACATGGAGCTCGAGTTCGTCGCCAGCGATCTGCGCCGCATCGACGAGCTCTCGGGCGAGCTCATCGCGTGCGCCGTTTGGTCTGACGAACGCCCCTTTGGCGCTCTCGCTGGCCTGCTCGATTGGCGACTCGGCGGACGCCTCGCGACACTCGCGAAAGAACGCTTCGTCAAAGGCGACGGCACGGAGGTGTTGCTCGTTCCTGGTCGACCGCGCGTACCGTTCGAAAAGGTGCTGATTTTAGGCTTGGGAGCGCGATCGGGTTTTGGCGACGGCACTTTTCGCGCGGCCATCGATCGGCTCGTGACCAGCATGGTCGGTCTGCGAGTTCGCAAAGCAGTCGTCGAGCTACCAGGCCGCGGACACGCCGCGATCGATCCAGAGAGAGCCATCGAGCTGTTGTTCGAGCGAGCGATGCGCGCAGACGAAATCGACGCTTGGTGGCTCGTAGAAGGCGCCGCCGCCGAAAAAGTGATGCGCGAGCGCATCAAAGAGGAAGAACGTCGCGCGAGGCAGGCGTCGGCACGCGCGCAGGAGAATTCGTGAAACCGCTTCTGGACTTCAATCCGTCCGGAGCTGTCGCGACCCCAAAAGACGCCGCCACCATCGTCGTCGCTCGCGACACCGATGAAGGTCCCATGGTCTTCTGCGTGGAGCGAAACAAGAAGAGTCGCTTCTTGGGGGGAGCCATCGTGTTTCCTGGTGGCAAACTCGAAGAGGCCGATCGAGATCCGAGTTGGCAAGCCCTCGCGACCGAACCGCGCCCAGCTCGCGACGGTATGGTGGGAGGCAGCGCGACCTTGCGCGCACTCACAGTCGCCGCCCTGCGCGAGACACTCGAGGAAGCCGCGCTTCTGATCGCGACAGGCGACGTAGACGCAGCGAAAGTGCCCATACTGCGCGCGGCCATCATCGCCGACCCACGCATGTTGCCGCTATATCTAGGGACATATGGCCTCCGTTTGGATGCAGAGAGTCTGCATCCTTTTGCGCGCTGGATCACTCCCGAGGCTGAGACGCGACGCTACGACACTCGATTTTTTCTAGCGCGTGCGCCTGATGGACAAGCCGGTGCGCACGACATGCAAGAGACCATGGCGAGCTTCTGGGCACGACCGAGCGCCCTGCTCGCCCGCTTCGATGCTGGCGAAGTGCAAGTCGCGCCCCCGACGCACCGCACACTCCAAGTCTTCGCGTCTGCTTCGAGCGTGACGGAGATGTTCGCCATCGCAGAGCGCGCTTCGCTACTCCCCATTGTCCCAAAGTTATTTCAACTCACCGAAGGCGACGTGTCGTCTCTCGCGCTCGCACTGCCGGGAGATCCCGAGCACGAAGAAAAAGAAATTCGTGTCGCGGGTCCGACGCGATACGTGCTGCGTGGCGAGCACTGGCGCGCAGAATCCCCCTAAAATCAGCGACCTTCGCGATACGCCTTGATGGCATTGGCGATCGCCTCTGCGAGTCGCGACTGATAGTCGTCGCTCGCGAGACGCGTCTCTTCGGCGGTGTTCGACACGTAGCTGGTCTCGAACAACACCGCAGGCATGCGAGCGCCGACGAGAACGTAGAAGCCCGCGTAGTGCACTCCCCCGTCGGTCACATTGTCGTAGCTGCCTCGCAGACTGCTCATGGCGCTCTTCTGCATGAGCTCCGCGAGGTGATTCGATCGCGTGGCTTGATCCGCGAGGCGCATGTTCGCCAGGATCGATCCAAGTTCTGCGTTCGCGCCTTCGCTCGTTGCGTTCTCGCGCGCGGCGACGCGGGCTGCGATGTCGTCTTTGGTGGTGTCGAGCACATAAGTCTCCACGCCGTGGCGAGCCCTATTTTCAGCCGCATTGCAGTGAATCGAGACGAACAGGTCTGCGCCGCTCTGATTCGCGCGCGCGGTGCGTTCTTCGAGGGTGACGAAGCGATCGTCATCGCGAGTGGTGGTCACCTCGAGTCCGTCTTTGGTCAGCTGCGCGAGAGTTTTTTTCGCGATGGCGAGCGTCACGTCTTTCTCTTTGATGCCAGTCGGTCCGAGCGCGCCCGAGTCATTTCCACCGTGCCCCGGATCGAGCACCACACTCGCGACAGCGCGGCGCGAACCTGATCCTGGGGGATGCCGTGCGACGTCGATCACGACGCGGTAGGGCTCCACCAAAAAAAACACTTTGCGATAGGCTTGCCCATCCAGATCGAGAGACACACGCGTTCCGGTGGTGGTCGGCTCTGCATTGATGCGCGTCACGATTCCATGCGCTGGCGTCTCGCGGT
>JAYVXK010000204.1:0-2361 GCA_043785265.1 Myxococcales bacterium
GCTCGGCGTAGCAGTGCCATTCGTAGGCAAATCGGCTTGGATCGCCTCGGGTGATGGTGGCGCGGTGAGATTCGAGCAGGCGCCTACGCTGGCGAGGGCGCCGAGCGCGCAAACGACGAACAAGAATGGGTGACGCATGGGGGAACAGGAACCTAGTCGACGTTCGCGGGCAGGTCCAGCGCCCGAGTCTGCTACGGTTGTCGGTCTTCATGTCACGTGTCCTGCACATCGAGGACGACCCGAAGAACCGTCTCCTCGTGCGCAAGTTGCTCGTGGCAGACGGCCACGAGGTCATCGACGCCCCGGATGGACTCACGGGCGTGCGGCTCGCTATCGCGCAGCGTCCTGATTTGGTGCTGGTCGACATCAACATTCCGGGTCTCGACGGCTACGAAGTGACCCTGCGTTTGCGTAGCGAGGCAGCGCTCACGGGGATTCCAATCGTCGCCATCACTGCAGAAGGCGACCGCGAAACCAGCTTTGCCGTGGGGTGCGACGGCTTTTTGCAAAAGCCCATCGACGCGCGCACGTTCGCGAGTGTCGTCAAACGCTTCTTGGTTGGGCATCGCGAGCCATTCACCTCTTCGCCCGACGCGACAGGCGAGAGACTGCGCGCTCAGAGCGGGCGCATCGTCGCTCACCTCGAAGAAAAAGTCGCCGAACTCTCCGCCGCCAACGACCGGCTGCGCGATCTCGATCGCTTGCGCACCGAGTTCTACCGCAACATTTCTCACGAGCTCGCGACGCCTCTGACACCCATCGTGGGTTACCTGCGGATGATGATCGACGAAGAACTCGGGGACGTCACCAAGCCTCAAATGAAGGCGCTTCGTGCGATGGACGATTGCGTGCGGCGATTGCGCGGCACGCTCGACAATCTGATCGACGTGACCGGTCTCGAGACAGGTCGGATGAAGTTTTTTCACCGCGAGTACGACTTTTTGGACACCGTGCGCCGCGCGATCGCCAGTCACGCAGATCAAATCGAAGAGCGAAAAATCACTCTGGTCGAGCAGATGCCGCGCGGCCCCTTGCCTGCCTATGGAGACGCCGACCGCCTCACGCGCGCAATCGGGCAGCTTCTCGACAACGCTTCCAAGTTCACTCCCGAAGGCGGACACATCGGCATCGGCGTCTATCCCATGGAAGGTCACTATGGCGTGGTCGTCGGTGACAGTGGCCCTGGCGTACCCAACGACTTGGGCGAGCGCGTGTTCGAGCCGTTTCTTCAAGTCGATGGATCCCCAACACGCGCACACGGTGGCGTCGGCGTCGGTCTGGCGATTGCGCGGCGTGTTGCGCGCGGTCTCGGCGGCGACGTTCGCATCACCAACGGCGCGACCATCGACGGCGTGACGTTGGCCGGCGCTGCGTTCGTGCTCACGGTCGCGGTGCGCGCACCCACGGTGGTCGTCGCAAACAAGCCTGGGTTTTGACTTTGCGAATATTCTGTGTTTACAGAATACTCAGAATCGAAGCGAGATGACCATGACGACAAGCGCAGACAGCGTCGTCCTCGTGAGGGACGGCAAAGAGGTGACGCGCGACGAGTTTCGCGCAGAGGTGCTCGCCAAGATCCCCGAGACCTACTCGCCTATGTTCCACCTCTTGTTTCCATCCATCGTTGGCGTGGCGGTCATTGGGGCGTCGCTTGCGTTCTTGCGGGCTCCAACCGCTCTCGACCTCTACTTCGTACCGCTCGTCTTCTTGCTCTCCAACGCGGTGGAGTGGCGGGCGCACAAGCACGTGCTGCACCGGCGAACGCCGCCGTTCGAGCTCCTCTACGATCGGCACACGCCTGTGCATCATCGCGTCTACATGACCGACGACATGGCC
Organism: Myxococcales bacterium; assembly: GCA_043785265.1. Lineage (GTDB taxonomy): Bacteria > Myxococcota_A > Polyangia > Polyangiales > Polyangiaceae > JANYHY01. Next base: position 1,837 of record JAYVXK010000204.1, read on the forward strand.
ATTCGTTCGCGTCGCGAGTTCGGACTGGTGCTCATTCCGCCTTATGGAATCCTGCTGATTTTAGCCGTCACCGCGCCCATCGCAGGAGCCCTTGCGTATTTTGGTCAGACCAACCTTGCATGCCTCTTCATCGCGACCACGACAGCCTACGTACTGAGCTACGAGTGGCTGCATCTCTCCTATCACCTGCCCGCGGACAGTTTCATTGGCGGCCTGTGGATCATTGGCAAACTTCGGCGGCATCACGCGCTGCATCACGACCCGCGGCTGATGCAAAAGTGGAATTTCAACGTGACGCTCCCCCTGTGGGATTGGGTGCGCGGGACGATTTATCACTCGTCCTGAAGGCAACTCACATTGCTCGCCGTGCGCGTGGCTGATAACTGTATCTTCGCGCAATGCGACTCTTGATTGGCTTGTCTTTGGCCGCTCTGTTCATGTGTGCTTGCGGCTCGACGCCCGCAGCGCCGCAGCCAACGGTCGGTCCCTATGCACCCATCGATGCGGGCGACCCAGAAGCCGGGA
>JAYVXK010000205.1:0-7857 GCA_043785265.1 Myxococcales bacterium
CGCGTCTCGCGGAGCAACTCGCACAGTTGCAGCTCTACACAGTGCTCTCGCCACTCGAGAAACTCTTTCAGCGCCCCGAGCGCCCCGTGAAGGTCGCTGTGCTTGCGTCGATGCAAACTCTTTTCTTCAAGCGGAGCTTCATCACCGTGCGGCAGGGACTTCGCGATCCCGACAGTGCGGTGGTCGATCAGGCTGCAAAAGCGGTCGAACAGCTTACTTTTCCGCATGCGTTCGATCCGCTCGCGCGCATCGTGCGCGAACATCAACTCGCGAGTGTGCGCAGTTCGGCTCTTCGTGCGCTCGCGCGCATCGACACCGTCGAGGCCGCGGAGTTCTTGCTGGGTGTGCTCGAACATGGAGCGCCCGCAGATCGTCAAGCAGCAGTCGAAGGCCTGAAGCGATCCCGCGGCGCGCGTTTTCTCGAACTGGCGCGCGCGAGCATGAACGCAAGCCCACCAGAGACGCAAGCCGTGCTACGTGACGTCCTGCGCGCGCGGGGCGTCGCTGCCTAAATAGGCTCGCGCGCCTTGCTCAACCATGCGCGCGAGCGGTAACATCGCCGCTCAGGTCTGGAGGAGATCACATGTTGCGAAAAGCTTTCTTCGGTGTCGTCGTCGCGGTCGGGCTGAGCGCTTGTGGCGGCCCGCTGACTTACAAAGTGCCGTCGAGTGCGAAAGCGCCTGGCGCAGATGCGACCATCATCGCCGATATCCAAAAAGAGCAAAACACCACCATGTTGCAGGTGGATGTCGTCAACCTCGCGCCCGCCGCACGCATTGTGCCCGGCGCCACGCAATACATCGTCTGGTTCCGTAAGAGTCCTGCTCAACTCTGGCAGCGGGTCGGCCTCCTCAAATATGACGAGAGCAGCCGCAAAGCATCCCTCAAAGGCAGCGCCCCCGAGACGTTCTTCGAACTCGAAATCTCAGTCGAGAAAGAACTCGAGCCCGCGTCGCCCTCGGTCGACATCATCATCACGCAAGCTGTCGGCAAGTAAGTCGCCCAGACTCGTGGCGTCGCTTGATCGTGGAGCTGGCCGCTTTTTAGCCTACTCCACGACTTCGACGTCGGCGGCTGGCAGCGTTCGGTAGTTCGTGTCGACATAGTCGAGCACTTCGTCGAACCAGTCGTCGAGCTGCGGGCCGTCTTTGCGTTGTGAGTTCAAGTAGAACGTGCCGCGAATGCACTCGGGCTTGCCGTTCTGTCCAATGCGACAACGACCGTCGACATACACGACGATGAACTTGGGCAAGCGACTCACGTAGCTGCGATTCGCGTCATTCATGAAGTTGTTGCTGATGAGCGCGACAGCCTCGAGATCACGCGGATCCTGGCCGTATCCGTGCAAAACGTAAACGACTGGGTAGCGTACGTTGCGAAGTCGAACGTCCTCGTTGGCGTACCCTGGGGGTAGCGTCACTGCGATTGGACCCGTGCGTTTGGTCTTTGGTCCAGTGAAGATTTTCTCGCAACGACCGGTGAGCTCGCACGTGATGCCGAGCTCGTTTTGAGTCGTGGTCTCTGGAGTCGTGCTGCTCGGCTCGGTGAGGACGCGATCACCATCGGTCCATCGATGCGCAACGAAGTAAAAGCTGCCGGTCAGCCGGTTGAGCAACTGCAGTGCGGTGCCGACATGCTGACCATCGCCTGCATCGATCTCTGCGGGTGTCGCGTCGACATTGCCATACCGAACGCTCGGCGCGTCTGCGACATCCGCCCAACGAATCTTCGACGGAACGAAGTCGTTGGGGCGCGTCGGGTCCTCGCCGGGCAGCCACGTGAAGTTGTTGTAAAAGACCGTTGGGTGAATCGCGCTGCCATCTTTGCGTGTGCGCGTAGCGATCGCGCCCGTGAAGTGATTGGCCACGGCCGCGAAGTTGAAGAGATCGCGCACGCCCCCATCGCTCCATAGATCGAGCCGCGAAAACGCGTTGTCGTCGAGCACGCCGCCGGGCGTGTCGTTCGACCAGCCGCGAATGAGCGCGTGCGGATCGACCTTTAGAAAACCGTCGAGTCCGCTCGACTGGTTGTACTTGCCATCGCCCTCGCCGAAATCGTAAGGCGACGAAGCCGTGTTCGGGACGCCGTCGAGACCGTAATCTTTGAAAGGCTCGCCCACTTCATAGTGGTGATTGCCTTCGGTCCCCGTCGGGTTGACTTGGTAGCTGTAGTCGTCCTGGTTGGGATCGGGATTGGTGATCGGATCGTAGCCAGGCTCTGATTTGTCGAACAGGCCGTCGATGCCTGCGTCGTCCCAAGGCTCGTGTCCGCTGCGAATCACGGGCTCGTTCTGGTCGCGCACGCCGTTCTTGTTCAGATCGACGGCGAGCGTGAGACTCATCGGGAAGGCTTGATCGGCGTTGGGCGCGACCCATGTGTTCGAGTAGGGGCTCGCGCTCTCACCAACCTCAGCGCCGTCGCAGATGCTGATGACCTGTTGCGAGCCGTCGGGGTTGTACTCGTCGTCGTAGTAACCCTTGGTCACTTTGTAGACGCGTGACGGATCGCATCGCGATTTATTGCACTGCCTCTGAATCTGATCTTGAGTCTTGTTGAGGCACGGCGAACAGTTCGCGTCGTCTTTGATCGGATCGACCGTGAGGCTGCAGTCGGTGCCGGGCGGCAGTCCTGTCGGGTCACCAACGACCCACGGATCGCTAGGTTGTGGACCGCTCGCAAACCACGGGAGCGCAGCGTTTTGGCCGTTCGGGTTGCCGCGCATCAGCGACAAGTCTTCGAAGATTTGCACGTACTCGGCGCGCGGAAAATGCCCTCCGTTGCCGCCGCCTTTTTCGTACCACCAATGATTGAAGTCCATCGTGTGAGCGAACGTCTCGCCCAACATCGGGTACTTGTCTGGCGATGGAATGACGCAGTTCACCGAGCCGACTGGGCAAAACCCGCCGAGCGCGTAGTTCTCGACGAACGACAACAGCCATGTCCAATCGCTCGGACCACCCATCGGCGCGACCGCGTCGAACTGATCGTGATGACGCACGCCAAAGGTTGCGGCGCCACCGCCACCCATCGAAAATCCGATCACCGCACGATGCGTGAGGTGACGCATGTGCTTTCGAGTGCCGGCGTCGGGCGCCATCGAGGCTTGATACGTGCCGAACCACGGCGACTGGAACTTGAGGACATAGTCCCCATCGCTCGTGGATTCGATGTGCGGATTGGCGATGGTGACGGGCCTCGCGGTCTTCGCCATCGGACTGCGAAACAGCATCACGAGGTGCCGCAAGCGACCCATCGAGGGAAGAGCCGCGGGGTTGATCGGGATCGCAAAGTCGATCTCGCGACGCAGCGGTTGATTCGAATTGAGCGGAGCACCCGCAGAGAAGCTCACCGCAGGACCGAGCTTGATCAAGTTCTGCACATCGCTCGTCAGATCCGCCCCGTCGCACGCGACCGTCGCGCTGAACGCCGGCAGTCCGAGCACGTCGGTGCGAGTAAAGGCAATCGCGGGCGCACCGACGGACGCATTCTTGAGCGCCCCTGCGCCAGACGCTGCGAGGTGCGTTGCGTCCAGCGGCGTTTGCGTCGACTCGTTGGTGCACTTCTGCGGATCCGCGCCGCGCACGTCGATGGGCAAGTCCGCGCTGAGGGGGACCTTTTGAAAGGTGTCGAACATCGTCGCCGTCAGCTTCGTGGTGTGCGACGCGGCATCTTTTTGCGGTCCGGCGACGACGACGAAGTCATAACTCGCGTGGCGTCGATCGAGCGTGGCCGGCTGCGGTGGCTGCACGATGTCCGCGTTGGCCGACGTGATGGGGATGGTTTGCTTCTGGCAAAAATCGGGATCGATGAACATGCGCACGGGTCGCGACGCACCAGGCGCAAGTACGATCGATGGCGGATCGAACGTGATGCGTCGAGGGATCGGGTTGTCGTCGCTCGTGCACCGTTGCTCACCAGCGAGATAGGCGTTCGGATCGACCGGCGGCGCGGTGGGCGTCGTGCTGCATTGGGCGAAGACAGGAGCGGCGAAAAAGACAAAAGGCCAAGCGCGCATCCGACTGACTATAGCGCGTGACGACCGCACAAAATAAAAAGTGCCTGCGCAGGCGGGCCGGGGGGGCAGCCACACTCCACGCAGGCGCCGTCCTAGGTGCACGCGGTATGCCATAGATAACCTCCGAGAAACTCGCAAAGCTTGCAGGTGCTCGGCTTTCACATCTGAAAGTGGTGAAAGCTTTGGTGCCTCTTCAGCGTGACTGAGCGCAGCGGAGCATCACGCGCTGACCGCCCGTGAGAGCCGTCAAATTGAGCATTGGGCCCTCGAGCGAGAGGTGCTTCGACAACACGAGCGGATCGAGCTCGCTCGTCGAGACCACACGCTCCACGCACGCGGACCCGTGGTCATAATGGATGCGCGCGACGTTTGCGCTCATCGAGTCGGTGCCGATCGTAAACGAATTGGTATAGGAGGCGTCGAGCACCCAACCGCCTGCACCCGCATCGCAAATCGTGGCGGCGTTGGCGATGTCGAAGGGTCCCAGCGGTTCGGGTTCGAGGACCTTGCCTGATGCAAGATCAATTGGGATAACCCATCGTTGATTGGCGACGAAGCATCTCGCGCTTGGCTGTCCGTCGACAATCACTCCCACCGCGCGACCCGCTGCGCGGCGTGCCATACGCACACCCGTCGTGATTGTGGCTTGCTGCCATTGCGGTGGAACTGTCACTCGAGGCAAACGAGTGAGTTCGTGCGCGACGCCCGATTCGACCTCCCACACCACTGCCGCGCTCGAGTCTTCGCTGTCGTTCGCTGTCGCGAGGTACCAACGCCCTCCAGCGCGCACCGCGCTGTCGATTGGCGCCATTTCCACGCCATCTGCCCGTCGAATTTCTGTCGCTCCGCGATCGGCCTCGAGCAAGAGCGCGCCCACGGAGTCGGTTCCGTTTCGTTTGGCAAAGACCCAGAGCGCGTGGTCGCCGTCCTCACCGAACGCGACGCCACCCGCATCGAGCACGCCTCCCATGCGGCTTGTCGAAACGATTGGGCTCACGGGGTCTGCGATGAACTTGGGAATCGCTCCGAGTTGCGTCGAGTGAATCGTCGACGAAGCCTCGAACGGAGAACTCCATCGCGCAGTCGCACGACCCTTCAACGTCCAGTCGATGGACGACGATCGAGGCCCCCACGCGTAGTAGTAGGCGAGCACCCGAACATTCGAATCGCCGAGGCGTCGGTTTCGAGCGGTGTCGTTGGTGCCTGTCAGCATGCTTGGGCCTTGCAGACCCCAGCCGTATTCATCGTCGGTGAGCTTTGGCGGATTCACTCCATAAAGCGAGTACCAGTCGTGCGAGTGCTGCGACGGAGCTAGAGCCGATGCCTGCCCTGGCGAAGCGAGCTTGCCTGTGAGTTCGCACTGCAAGTGCATCGGCACATACGATGGCGCGCCAGCGGAGACGAAGCTCGGAAGTGCCTGGAAATTGGGCGCATGCGCTGTTCCCCAACCCACGCGTAGCCAACCAGCCGTCTCACATCCGATCGGACCGCACGCGCGGGACACTTCCCGATGACCCGCACGCGCAAGAGGATCAGGAACGTCGATCGCGCGCCAGGTCATGCCGCCATCGACAGTCTCGTAGCCATGACGCGAAGCCCAGCCGAGGCCGTACGCGCTCGACACGATCGGCGCTCCCATGTCGCGCACCAAGGGACCGTGCTTGGCTCTGCCATCGAGACCGATCTCGATTCCCATCATCACGGTGCCCGCCGCAACCCATCCGCTCAATTTGCCGGGTTTGCGTTCTTCGAATGACTCGAGCCACGTGCCGTTTCTGAGCACGCGCTGGGTCGCCTCGAGTTCGACGGTATCGTTTTGTCCCAACTGCACCGTGGCTTGCAGTCCGTCCTCCCATTGGATCGGCAAGGTTCGCGCGACACCCTTGTCGAGGATCGTGATGCGGGCTTCGGCGAGTTTTCCCTGGGGCGGAGAGATCACCACGCGACGACCATCTGCGAGGACGACGATGCGTTGCGTTCCGAGTTCACCTTGGACGAAGAAGTCGGTGAAGACATTGTCGTGACCAAGCAAGCAATACGACTGTCGCCCAGGCGTGACGTCGTCGCTCGGTGCGTCGGTCGCGCAGCCGCCGCGGATCCAAATCGCGCCATTGCCCGACGAAGCCACCAAGCGCGCATTGTCGAAGTGGCGCAAGAGAATGACAAAGCCTCCGGTCGGATCGTACGCATAGATTTCAGTTGCCCCGCGAGGCTCGCCGCAAGCAAATCCGATGGCGGCCGGCGACGACGCTCGCGCGAGAGAGAACGGATGGCAGCGCGCGGGCTTGAGCGGAAATACGTCTTGCGCGATCTCCACAAGCGCACCGTCCGAGAGCCGTACACGTCCGATCGCGCCATCACGAGCGACGAGAGCGGAGCCATCCGTCAGCGGCCAACCGTCCTCGATTGCCGCGACGAGTGGGCGTGTCCCGAACGGGCTGGCAGTCGGTGCGTCTGTGGTTTCTGCGGTCGCCGTTTCGTCGGCTTCCGGTTCGTCTGCGAGTCTGCCAATGTGCCCATCGGTCGACACGACGAACCACGCGTCTCTACCGTTGTCTGTCGCCTTGACGACAATCGCATCGCCAACCTTGCTGAGCTCGATCGGATCGGCGCCTAAATTCACGGGAGTCCACGTGGCTCCTGCGTCCTCGGTGACGACCACGCCACGCGTGTCCGCGATCGCAGCAGCGCGCCAGCCATCCAAAGTGACGAGCGATGTCACGAAGGGCGCTCGCGGAAAAGTCCCCAGATCAAGCTGTGCGCCTGTCTTCGGATCGATCGCCACGTAGGCCCCTTTGTCGAGCTGCACATAGACGCGATCGAGTCCGACGACCACGCGTGAGATGTTCGCCGATGGACTCGTGGGCGAGGTGAAGATGAGTTGAACAGGCGCCAGCCAATCATCGGCGCGATAGAGCGAAGCACCAATGTGAAACAAGAACCCGCCGCCCATGCGTGACGGGATCTCCGTCGTGCCATCGGTCGCCGCTGGCAGACCCGGCAGCAGCGTAGTTGCCGAGAGCACGCCACCGTTCTGCAGTTCGATGAGTCGCACCGTCCCCACGAGCGCACGCTCACCGCCCTCGAGCGCGCCGCCAAGAGTTTGCTCGTCTTCGCGGTTCACCACCGGCACGTAGCGCGCATCACCCGCCAGTGTACGAAAGGGCAACACGCCGCCCACCTTCGCGCGCAGACGCGGCGCGCTCGGCTCGCGCGCGACTGGCGAATTGCCACAGGCCAGCACGATCGTCAGTAGCAGCCAGTGCGGCCTGCGCATCGCGAACATGTTAGCCCAAACTAGTGGAGCATTTCGCAAGTGACGCGGATAAGTAAAACGAGCCATTTGCGGAATGCTCCGCTAGCGAATCCGCGGGAGCGGATTTTGGGGTTCGGGGCAAAGCCCCGAGTAAACAGGACTAGTGGTTCGTTTTCGCTGCGAAGCAGCAACCCGCGGATTGTCCGCGGGACTTGTGAAACGGACCACTAGGGCGACAACCGATCGATGCGCCAAGTTCCCTTCGAGGGCTCGTTCTGGGTCAGCGTGTATCGCAGGCGATCATGCATGCGGTTGGGTCTGCCCTGCCAGAACTCGAAGGTGTGCGGAATCAGACGGTAGCCTCCCCAGTTGTCCGGAACGGGTACGTCTTGGTTTTCGAATCGAGCGGTGACTTCGGCCAACCGTGAGTCGAGTGCCGCGCGATTGGCCACGACTGCGCTCTGCAGCGAAGCCCACGCGCCCAGCTGACTGCCGCGTGGTCGTGACGAAAAATATTCTGCGGACTCTTCACGTGTGACGCGCGTCACGTCACCTTCCACGCGCACCTGTCGCTCGAGCTCCAACC
>JAYVXK010000206.1:0-7841 GCA_043785265.1 Myxococcales bacterium
GCGACGAGTCCGATGGCCCTCACACCCGCTCTCATCCTTGCGAGCGCTGTGTTGCTTCGCGTGCTCGTGGCGAAACGTTTCGCATACGCGCTTGCCACACTGGCTCCGCTGGCTGCGCTCGGAGCGGTCTATGGACGCAACGCGGTGCTCTTTGGTCGACCCATCGTGGGCGCGCTCGTGATCGAATGCGGTGCGAAACCAACGCCGATCAAACTGACCGATTGGATCGAGGGGTTGGTGTCGCCAGCTTCTGGCTACGGCATCTCGGTTGGATGGGTCGTGTTGCCGCTCGGTGTGATCGCGATCGCGGCGCTCTTGGGCGCAGCTATCAAGAGTGTGATCGCCCTTGTTTCTAGGCGTTCGCGATGGGCGCCGACGAACACGACGCAAGGCATGATGATCGTATGCGCAGCGGCGATCGCGTCCTTGAGAGCCTCTCCGGACCTCAATGCTCCTGCCTCGAATCTGGTCTCCCTCGCACTCGTCGGCTGTCTGTGCGCATGGCTTTCGCGAGCATGGCCACGCCTCGGCAGAGAGGTCGCCACAGCTGTGGCGATGGCGTCACTCGTGAGTTTTGCCTGGCACGCACGATGGTGGGCCCAGAGCGGTCGCGTCGTCCTCAGCTACAAAGAGCTCGCCGCCGTGGCCGTGCTCCCGGACCGCGAGTTCGCGACGGCAGCGCAAATCGATCCCAAGATGGGCACCGACGTTGGATCCGAGTTGGTGCTGGCGCAGGCTAAAACAAGGGACAAAACGATCGGCCCAGGGTCCATCGTCGCGTTCACTGGAGACGCGAGTGAGGTTGTCTTTGCGTTGTGGAACTCACGTTTCGAAAACCGCGTCGTGTTCGTGGCAGAGGGCGCTGACTTCGTTCAGCGCGTGAAGTCCTCCAACGCGACATGGGTCTACGTGCGCGGGACCGAGCGCGATGATCTCGCTCGACTTGGCTTTGTCGAGCTCGGACCGATCGTGACGGGCGACACCGGAACCATCATGCGGCGCACGGATTGGTGAGTTGATGTATGGTGCACTCATGCGCTTAATGAGCTTATTTTTGAGTGTTTTGGTGGTGGCTTGCGAAGAGACTCCTGCAAAGACTCCGGAGCCGCCCCCGCCCGAATTGCAGCGCGCAACCGGCACTGATCTCCCGCCGACGCGCGTTTCGCCTTGTTACAGCGCTCCCAACGAAGCAGACGCGACTGCGCCTTCGTACGAGCACATCGTCGGCGTGGCGCTCTCCTCGTCAGACGTGCAAAGCTGCGTGGACGAATCGAAGACGGCAGGCGAAGTCCCGAACGGCGCGACGACATTTTTGGTCAGTGTTGGCTTGGACGATCACATTTCGTCCGTCGAAGTGCTCGACAGCTGCGGCATCTCCACGCACTCGGTGATGTGCTTTGGGCAGGCGTTTCAGCATGCTCGCGTCGATCCACAAGCGCAGCTAAAAAAAGGGACTCTGACGCTGACGTTCGGCAATCCACATCGCGAGATGCGCGGATCGAGTTCAGAGGTGGGCTACACCACGGTGCACGATTTCACGATTCACGCGACGGATGTTTTCATGCGGGCACGCCCAACGCTCGACACGTGCGCGCGCGCGGCTTCTGCGCGTGGCAAATACGAGGAGACCTGGGCGCAGTTTTCTCTGCAGCTCGATGCCGACGGCAAAGTAAGAGAGATTCAAGTCGACCCATTCGCTGGGAATCAAGCGTTGCTCGGCTGCGCAGCCGAGGCGCTGCAAAAACTCGCGTTCCCGCCACCACCGCGCGGAGCCGACATCGTGCGCGAACACCTCTCGTTCGAAGCGCCCCCTTCAGAATAATCATCACAGTCGCATTAGGTTTGCACCGACGGAGCGGTTGCCCGCCAGAATCCTGCGAGCGCGTCAGCTGCAGTTACGGCTGCTGCGAAACGCAGTGAAGCGAGTAGCGCGGTAGTTGCTCGGGCAAGAGCGGCGCGGACAAACGTTCGGCAAGCTCTGCATCGGCGATCGCGACCCACGTCTCACGATCAGGCGTCAATTCGCTGGTTCTGCGAACTTCGACTCCACGCGAGATCATCGAAGGTGTGCCCATGACCAGGCCTTCGAAGAGCGCGTGACCAAACACAATCGGCTCTTGTCGGTCGCCCGTGTCGAGGACGACGATGCCGCCTTCGTCGACCAAGGCCAACGCATCATGCTCGCGTGTTCGCGCGTTCGGCAGTGTCGTGATGGTCCCGTCTTCGCGGACAGCGCCCTCGTCGCGTAGCCATCGTTCGATGACCGTGTGCTGACGCGCGTGGAGAGCGCTCTTCGCGCGCGGAAACGTCGCCCATACGAGGGCATTGAGGTAGTCGTGCCACGAGCGCGCCCGGGTGGGGATCTCCCCGCGGCCGATGCATGCGTCATACAAGTCCTCTGGTCGTCGGATGAGTTGCTCATTGCGTCTGCGCACGACCGGCATTTGCAAGACGAAGCGCGCGCTCAGGGAGGGCGGCAAGAGATCGTTATACCGCTCTACGTCGGGCCAGTCCGTGCAGTCTGCAAACATGCATGCGCGAGCCGCTAGAGGCCAAAATCTGGCGTCTTTCTCGAAGAAACGGCCATCAAAGGACGTGCGCGAAGAATCGCGCCTGAGGAGTCGCAGCACACGACCGTTCTACCGCATCGCCGAAGTGTTGGGGTGCCTCAACCTCGCAGAACTGACTTTGCGTAGGGGCGATGGTCTGGTACACACCGCGTCCTCGTCTGTCCGAACACGCGAGTGTCGTGTCCACCAATTGCCGCCTTAGCTCAGTGGTAGAGCAACGGTTTCGTAAACCGTAGGTCTCGAGTTCGACTCTCGAAGGCGGCTCAATTCGATGTCGCGCGCTGAGTGGCGGCGCGTATTGCTCTGACTACTTGCAAACGGGGGTGCCGAACGTGCAGACGCCGTTGACGCATGCCGAGAGAAAATCGCACGTCTTGGTGGCGTCGACAGGGCACGCTTGACCGTCGGGGACGACCGCGGGGCACGTGCCGCCGAGCGTGTTCGGCACGAAGTTGCACGCACCCTTGGCGCAGCCGACCAACGACTTGTTGACCACTCCACACGGATCGCCAGGCTTGGCGAGCGTGAGTGTCGCGCACTTTTTGCTGGACGGATCACACACGCCTTGAAGACACCCGGTTGGCGCGACCGAACAGTCGTTACCAAGCGGAATACCTGCGGCGCACGCTTTGTTGAGGCAGACAAGGCCGTCTTGGCACTCGCCATTGGCGACGCACTTCGCGCCATGAGCGCCAAGCGCTGCGCACTTGCCGCTCGCACATGCGAGGCCGACCTTGCACGTGATGGCTGTCGTGCACGTACCGCCCACGTCGACAGAGCCATCGGTGACGCACACGTTGCCCGTACATGACGAGCCGACGATGCAACTGATTGTGTTCGTACCGCCGCAAGCTTGGCCAACGGCGATGCCCTTCTGGCAGGTGCCGCACGTCGTCGTCGTGCCACCGTCCACGGCGGCGGTGGTCGTGGAGCAGGCGCCACCTTTGCACTGCGCGCCTGAGTTGCAGGCAGCCCCGTCGGGGAGCGTGCCTGTCTTGGCGGAGCACGAAGCGAACGCGTTCGCGCCACGACACTGAGTGCCCGCTGCAGCAACGCAGTCCTGCAACGTCTTGGCACTGACTCCTTGGCCAGGGTAAGCGAGCGCTTGCGTACACAGAGTGCGAAACCTCGACCTCTCGTCTGCGGTGATGTCCGTTGGCACGCTGATGCCGGCACAACTCTCGGCGTTGGTGAACAGCGCATCGAAGTACGCGTCGCACGCCGCGTTGGGATCCGCCGGGATAACGATCGGAGGATTGGATCCGCCGCTACTGCTGCACGCGACAACGAGGCCAACCGTGCCGAAGGCGGTCGCGGCTGCGAGGTGCGAAAGCAAACTTCGACGCATCATAGTTGGTGTCTCCCAAACGTTCGTCTAACCGCCGACGGCCTCGGCAGAGCCCGCGGTGTGTTCGTGGTTGTCTAGTTGTCAGCTTGCCCGACCATGCCTCGCGAGGGAAGCTCCAACGCGTCGGGACACTCGATACCCAGGCCACCATCGGCCATCGCGAAATTCTTGGACCTTCGATCGCACACGTCCGCTTCCGGTGTCCGTACGGTAGCGTAGGAGTCGATGGATCACTTGGAAGCGCTTTTCGAATGGCTCGTCGACGGTGCGCCAGGTGCGAAGACGTCGCCCGACGTGGTGGAGCGTTTGGGTACTGACCTCAACGCTGGGGGCATTCCGGTCGAGCGCCTGACCGTCGCCGTCACGACACTGCATCCATCGATCCTCGGCCGCGGGTTCTGGTGGAGCGTCGGTCAACCTGTGATGGTCCGCGAGCTCACTCACGCGGTGCACGCGTCAGAGGCATTCCAGCGGAGTCCGATCGCGTATGTGTCCTCGCGCGGCGTGCCCTACCGCAAGCGCATCATCGACGGGACAAGCACCTTCGACTATGCGCTCGTCCACGAACTCGAGCGCGAAGGTTTCACCGATTACCTTGCGCTTCCGATGCGTTTTCTCGGCGGCGAATGTCACGTGGTCGCGTTCGCGACGCGCGCGGCTGTTGGCTTCAGCGACGACCAGATCGCGACCTTCGAACGTTTGCTGCGTCCATTGACGCGACTCGCCGAGATCTTCGCGTTGCGCCGCACAGCTGCGAACCTGCTGAACACGTATGTCGGCCACAACTCGGGCGAGCGGATCTTGGCGGGTCGGATCTTCAAGGGCGACATCGAGACCCTGCGCGCCGTGCTCTGGTTTTCGGACCTACGCGGCTTCACCGAACTCTCGTCTCGGAGCACGCCGCGCCAGGTGATTGACACACTCAACGAGCTGTTCGAGTGCCAAGTCCCCTTGATCGAGGCTCATGGTGGCGAGGTGCTCAAGTTCATCGGCGACGGGCTGTTGGCGATCTTCCCCATCGGAGAGCACTCCGTCGAACAATGTGTCGCTTCTGCGCTCGAAGCAGCCAATGCCTCGCAAGCAGCACTCGCCAAACGCAACGCAGGCGCGACCGAGGCGATCGCGTTTGGACTCGCGCTGCACGTCGGTGAGGTTGCTTATGGAAATGTCGGCGGCGCTTCGCGGCTCGATTTTACGGTGATCGGTGCAGCGGTGAACCTCGCCGCGCGTCTCGAAGGGCTGACGGGGAAACTCGGTCGGCCGATGGTGGTCTCCGAAGAGTTTGCAAAGTACACGCACACGCCGCTCGACGATTTGGGTTCGTTCGATCTCAAAGGGGTCGGCGCGGCGCAGCGCGTGTTCGCACCCAAGGCCTGACCGCTGGAGAGCATGCGCTGCATCGAGTACTCTACAGTTGCCATGTCCTTCTACGAGAGAGCGGTGATGACCGCGCTCGCCCTGCTTGGTGCAAGCGCGTGTGGAACTGCGACGCCTGCGGCGACACACGATGCGGGTGGTGATGCCTACATCCCGCCCGTTTTGGCGATCGCGCGCGCGGATGATCTCGGTCCTCAGACGATGCCCACCACGCTCTTTGGGCGTGACGGCGGACAGAGCGTGCGCTTGGGAGCAAGTGTTCTTTGGACGTTCGGTGACACCTTCCTCAACACGAAGGCAGCCGATGGAAGCAACGTGCGTTCATCGACGGCAGCGTGGGGAACTCCGCTCGATCCGCTCCACGTGACAGAGCCTCTCGACGCGAACGGCGTTCCGTTTCAGATGATTCCGTATACGACCGCAGAGGCGGCCGACAACGCGAAGGATGCGCAAACAGGCTGGGCACTCTGGGCAGGTGCCCCCTTCGACGACGGCGCAGGCGGAGCTGTTGTTCTCTTTAGTCGCGTGCGCCGAAGCGCCACCGGGTTCACCGGACTAGGAACTGGCGTCGCCACGATCAAGCCGCCGAGCACGACAGCGACGCGTCTACCAGGCGATCTGTTCACGGCCCCCGAGGTGTCCTACGAGAGCGGAGCCCTGACGAGCGGCGGCTACGTTTATCTTTACGCGTGCGGATTCCATTGCAAGGTCACGCGCGCGCCCGTCGCGCAAATCGCGACACGCGCGAGCTACCAATTTTACGATGGCGCGTCGTGGCAGTCCGACGCTTCGCGAGCGGCCGACGTGATCAAAGACGCTGGCGGACTCAGCGTGCGGTGGAACCCCTACCTGCAGCGTTTCCTCGGTGTCTACATCCGCTTCCAACAGCATGCGCTTCAACTGCGCACCGCCCTCGCTCCCGAGGGGCCGTGGACGGACGCACCTGTCGTTCTCGACGATCCGATCGCGATGCCGCCAGCGATTGGAGCGGACCAAAACAGCTATCTTGCGCTGCACCACACGGAGTTCGACGCAGAGAACGGCAAGGTCATTACGGTCGGCTATTCACGCCCAACCGGCCCTTTTCGCGGCGAGATTCGCTTCGTGCGCATCACGCTTCGGTGACGAGTCGCGCGTCAGGCGGCTCGCGTCTGCTCCCACGCTTGCCCTGCACGAAACCCGAGCGCGTCGAGTTGCGGCAGGATGACCTCGCGGATGGTGTCGTAGAGCAACTCGCGCGCATCGAGTCCACTGCACAAGCCGTATCGCTCGCCACCCGTGGGTCCGTGGCGCGCTGGGAGATGCGCGAGTTCGTGCGCTTCGAGATGAGCGAGCGCAGTCGGCAAGTAACGATCGATCGCGTCTCGTTCGGTTGCGTCTAGTTCTGGCGCGACCGCGGTCAACAGTTTCCACCCAAAACGCGCGTGCCCCACTTCGTCGGCGTAGATGCGGGTCAAGAGCTCGCGGAGCGGCGAAGCAGGCATCTCCAAGCGCTCAGCGCCAATGAGTGACACGGCCACTGTCTCGCTCAAGCAACACACGCTCACCGCGTTGCGTAGCGCTCGCGCACGCAGAGGCGCTCCCGCGTGTGCGGGAAAAGCGTCACGCGGACCGATGGGAGCGATGGCTTCGCCTCCAAGGGCCTCCACCACCGCGCCGCACAGAACGCCGTGTTTCTGTTCTTCTGCCGAAAAGCGCATGCACTCGGAGTGCGCTTCGTCGCCAAAGCCACACTCGCGAAGCTGATCCGCAAGCGCGACGAAAACTTCGTTCGACGCGTATTCATTCACCATGCGCGCGCGCCATGTTTCGATCGCAGCGAAGCGAAGCGCACCGGCGTCGCCGAGTTCGGGTAGATAAGCGCGCGCTGCGAGTCGCAGGTCCAAGACGGCGGGCAACATCACACGATCTCCAGCATCGCCGGCGGCACCGCAGGCCCCCAAGGCGTGCACGCGGACGGTTGACCGATGGCGTCTGCGCAGGCCTGACAGGTGTTGGCGCCCCATTTTTTCGGCCCGTAAACATAGTTGACCATGTTCGATCCGCCGGTCTCGTAGAGGGCTTGGCAACAACCCTTGAGCGAAGGATCACTCTTGAACGCGCCTGCGTCGAAGCTCCAACCGGCATCTGGGGGCGTGTTGTCTGTGGTGAGCTGCAAACAGCAATTGACCGCGTCATCGGTCAAGCCACCATCCATTTTGGTGAGCGTGCACCACCCACCGTCCGCGAGCAGAACGTTCGAGTCGGCCACAGCTCCGTCCGTCAGCACGCTGAAGTTGTCTGCAGATGCGTCGAGCGATTGTTTTGCGTCGTAGCCGCCAGCATCTGGCGAGAGGGCGGTCATCTCTGCACCACCACACGCACCAAAAGAGACGCCAACAGCCAATTTTGCGGCCGCGCGTAACGCGCGGGTCTTAGTCGAAGAATTCATAAGTACCTCTGCGGTGAACATGAAGCGGCGCATGCGTTTGGACAATGCGAATGTTTGCATCTCGATTGTATCGCAATTTCATACAATCATCGGAGAGGCACTTTGGCCATCTCCT
>JAYVXK010000207.1:0-7841 GCA_043785265.1 Myxococcales bacterium
CTCGCTCAGTGCGCGCGACGAAAAAGTTCGGAACTTTGGAGCAGACAGGCCAGCGGTCGATCCACGAATCAGGCTGAATTTCAGGCTTTGCTTGTTCCAGATAAAACGGCAGGAAGACGACGCGTCCACCGACGATGTCGATGGTGGGTTGTTCGAGTGCGGTCAGCGCCGCGTGGATGCGCGTGCGCCGTGTGAAGACAAAGTCGTCGTCGAGCAAGATCACGAAGGGCGTCTTGACGTGACGTAGGCCTTCGTTGCGGCCCGCCGACAAGCCGCTGTCGTAGGTCATTGGCACGAAGGTCGTGCCTTCGATCGGCACGGGTTCGCGGCTGTCGTCGACGATCACCATGCGCAAGTCGGGGCACAGGCGCTGAATGCTCACAACGAGTCGACGCAGCACCGCAGGTCGTTCGAAGGTCTTGATCAGCGCCGTGACGTCCTGCAGGCCACCAAACCGATGCGAGCCGTCGCGAGCGCGTGCAGCGGCAAGCTCGAGCTCGATCAAACGATCATAGAAGGGTCCGGCGATTCGATTGCCGGGTCCAAAGATCAGACGATTGTAGAGAAAACTGCGGGCCGCAGTCCACGCTCGCTCGCGCAAGCTCGAACCGAGCCCGATCTCAGACAACGCGCCCTCCTTGCACTAAAAAGCCACCAGCAAGCGCTCTCGCACGCGGCGAAACGTAGCATCCACGGGGTTGCGAGGCCATGCGCTCGGGACTATGTTCCGCCACCTCGTGTGGACCACGCCACGCCTTCGGCGCGGACGTGCCGTCCCCATTTCTTTTGGAGATGTCTCATGCCCACGAAGATCGCCATCAACGGTTTTGGTCGTATTGGCCGCTGCGTCTTGCGCGCATTGACTGAGCGCAAAATCAAAGACCTCGAGGTGGCTCTCATCAACGATCTCACAGACGCCAAGACGCTGGCGCACCTCTACAACTACGACACGGTCCATGGGCGCGCTGAGGTTCGCGCGACTGTCGTCGACGGTGGCATCGAGGTTGGCGGCGTGCACATCAAAATCTCTGCCGAGAAAGACCCCGCGAAACTCGCGCTCGCCGGCATCCCGATCGTATTTGAGTGCACGGGACTCTTTACCGAAAAAGAAAAGTGCATGGGCCACCTCGCGGCAGGTGCGAAAAAAGTGCTGATTAGTGCGCCCGCCAAGAATCACGACAAGACGATCGTCATCGGCGTCAACGACAGCGAATACGATCCGGCCAAGCACCATGTGATTTCGAACGGCTCGTGCACCACCAATTGTCTTGCTCCAGTCGCAAAGGTTTTGCTCGACACTTTTGGCGTAAAACACGGCCTCATGACCACCGTGCACTCCTACACCAATGACCAATCGGTGCTCGACATCCCGCATCGCAAAGGCGACCTGCGCCGCGCGCGAGCGGCCGCTCAAAACATGATCCCCTCGTCGACCGGCGCAGCCAAAGCACTGAGCGAAGTGATCCCCGCGCTCAAGGGCAAGTTCGACGGTCAGTCGATTCGCGTGCCGACCATGGATGTGAGCGTCATCGATCTCACAGTCGTCACCGAGAAGCCCGTCACGCGAGAAGCGATTCATGCGGCGATGAAAGCCGCCTCCGAGGGTTCGATGAAAGGCATCCTTGGCTACACCGAGGAGCAGCTCGTTTCGAGCGATTACATAGGCGATCCGCGATCGTCCATTTTCGACGCCACGATCACTCAGGTCATCGGCACTGACATGTGCAAGGTGTTCAGTTGGTACGACAACGAGTGGGGCTTCTCGAATCGCATGATCGATCTCGCGCAAATCGTCAGCAGCAAGCTCTGATCATGAGCGGCTATCTCGACGGCATTCGCACGATCAAAGATCTCCCGATCGAAAACAAGCGGCTCTTTTTGCGGGTCGACTTCAACGTGCCGCTCGACGGAGGCAACGTCACAGACGACACGCGCATTCGCGAAGCGCTGCCGACGATACGGCATGCGATGGAGCGCGGGGCGAAGGTGATCCTCGCGAGTCACCTCGGGAGGCCTAAAAAAGGCCCGGATCCGTCGTTGTCGATGGAGCACGTAGGAGTGAGTCTCGCAGAGCATCTCAAAGCAGAAGTGCATGTGCCGGAGGATTGCGTCGGCGACGCCGCGAAGAAGGTCGTGTTCGACTTGCGCGAGGGTCAGGTGTGCTTGCTCGAAAACCTGCGCTTCCACGCGGGCGAAGAGAAAGACGACGACGCGTTTGCGACAGAACTCGCGTCACTCGCGGACGTGTATGTCGACGATGCGTTTGGTGCCGTGCATCGCGCGCACGCGAGTGTTCACGGCATGGCAAAACTGTTTCGTGATCGCGGCTGCGGGTTCTTGCTCGAAAAAGAGATCGCCGCGCTCGGCAAACTCGTGACCGGCGCCGAGAGACCATATGTCGCCGTTCTCGGCGGCGCAAAAGTGAGCGACAAGATCGCCGTGGTCGAAGCGCTGCTCGCGCAGGTGGACGTGCTCATCATCGGCGGAGCGATGGCCAACACGTTTCTTGCGGCGACCGGCAAAGACGTGAAGGCGTCGAAAGTCGAAGGCGACAAGCTCGCGCTCGCACGCACGCTCCTCGAGAAGGCGCGCGCCAAGAATGTCCAAGTGCTCTTGCCGATCGATGGCGTCGTCGCGGCGAGTCTCGAGGCGAGCGAAGGTCGCGTGGTCCATGTGTCAGCCGTGCCCGATGGGATGATGATCCTCGACATCGGTCCGCAAACCATCGAGCTGTTTTCGAGGCCGTTTTCAGGTGCCAAAACCATCTTTTGGAACGGCCCGATGGGCTTGTTCGAGAAGAGCGCGTTCTCGAAAGGCACCTTCGGCGTCGCCAGCGCGATGTCCAAGAGCGACGCGTTCACGGTCGTTGGTGGCGGCGACAGCGCTGCCGCCGTGAACGCAGCAGGCGGCGACATCGCCAAGAAGATGAGCCACATCTCGACAGGCGGCGGTGCGTCGCTCGAACTCATCGAAGGGAAGAAGTTGCCAGGTATCGAGGTTCTCCGAGGGGCCACCTGACAATGCATCGATCGCGCACTCCTCTCATCGCCGGCAATTGGAAGATGCACCACGGCGGACTCTCTGGCCTCGAACTCGCGATGGCAGTGAAAGCGTCGTCGTCGCAAGTGCCCCTGATCGATCTGCTCGTCGCGCCGCCGTTCACGGCACTCGCCGCGATCGCGCACGAGATGGACGGCTCGCGCGTGCTCGTCGCCGCACAGAACATGCACGCAAAAACACACGGCGCCTTCACAGGTGAGGTGAGCGCGCCCATGATCGCTGAAGCGGGCGCGACGTGGGTCATCCTTGGTCATAGCGAACGCAGGCAACTTTTTGGCGAGACAAGCTCGGGCGTTTCCGAAAAAATTCACGTCGCCACACAAGCCAAACTGCTGCCGATCGTGTGCGTGGGCGAAACACTCGCCGAGAGAGAAGCCGGCAACACACTCGGCGTCGTGAGCTCGCAAATCGCCGCAGTCATCGAGGCATTTCGCGAGACTCCATCTGCGGCCGCGATCGCATACGAACCCGTTTGGGCCATTGGCACCGGCAAGAATGCGTTGGCGACCGATGTCGAAGAAGCGCACGCGCACATCCGATCATTGCTCGAAAAAGCGAGTCCGACACTCGCTGCACGCACGCGAATTCTCTACGGCGGCTCCGTGAAACCCGACAACGCGCTCTCGTTACTCGAACAACCCAATGTCGACGGCGCGCTCATTGGCGGCGCGAGCTTGGACATCGCCTCGTTCGGTGCTATCGCCAAGGCCGCCCAAACGTTGGCGTCCGCCAATCAAGTGTAAAATGCACGCAATCCTCGAGCTCCTCGACATCCCGCTTCGCATCCTCCACGTCTCTGCGTGTGTGTTCCTCGTGTTTGTCGTTTTGCTCCAAGAGGGCAAAGGCGGCATGGGCGCAGCGTTTGGTGGTGGGGCAACCAACCAGGTCTTTGGCGGTCGTGGCGCCGGCAACATCCTCACGCGCGCGACGGCGATTTTTGCGACTCTGTTCATGCTCACGAGCCTCTCGCTCGCCGCCGGTTCGTCGTCACAAGATCGCGCGCTGACCACACGCCTCGAACTCGAAAAGCAGAAGCGAGAAGAGCGCGGCACCGCTCGCGCCAAGTCTAGCTCCGCGCCCACGCCCACGCCCGCGCCGTCCGCGTCCCCCTAGAGCGTGGATGAGTGCGCGCGACGGTCTCGTGGCAGATCGCGTGTCGGATGCGATTGCGGCGGCCGCTCTCGTCGGTCTGAAGCTTGCGGCGATGTTGCTGGTGGTCGCGCTGGGCTTTTCGCACGTCTCGGATGACGACTACTCGCGCACAGTGATCGCGCAGAATTTCGCCCATGCACCGAAGCTCGATCCGAGCGGAACGAGCTGGTTGCCGCTGCCGTTTTGGATTTCGGGCACCGCGATGCTGGTGGTGGGACGATCGTTGTCTGCGGCTCGCGCGATCGCTTGGACTCTCGGAGCGCTCGGAGCGCTGGCGCCGTACTTCGCGCTCAGACACTTGCAGTTCGCACGCGTGCCCTCGTTCGTTGCGGCGGCCGTGTGTGCGCTGATGCCATGGAGCGTGTGGCTCGCCGCGACGACGGTGCCCGAGGGATGGACCGGACCGCTCGTGGCCGCTGCGCTTCTCCTCGCCGCGAGTGATCGCACGTCGGGGGCTCTCGCCGCTGGCGCTTTGCTCTTTGCGTCGTCGCTGTCCCGATACGAAACATGGCCTTCCTGTGCGGTCGTTGCGATCGCGTTCGCGTGGCGCATGCGCACGAGCGACTCGCGCGATCGATCGCGCTTGCTCGTTGCGATGACACTCGCCGCCATCGGTCCGCTCTTGTGGATGGCATGGAACGCATACGCGCACGAGGGCGACCCGCTTCACTTCTTCGCGCGAGTCGCCGCATTTCGACAACACAGTGACGTCGGCCCGCGGAGCATTGGCGATCGCGTGTTGGAGTTTCCGCTCGCGCTCATGGCTCAGTTCCCGCTGGCGCTCGTGGGGCTCGCAGTCCTTGTTTTTATGCGTCGTCCGCGTGCGCGGGGTTTCATCCCGATCGTCGCGGCGGCGGCGATTGTCGCGTTTCTGATTGTTGGTGATCTCAAAGACGGCGCACCAACGCATCATCCCGAGCGCGCGCTAGGCGGAGTCGCGACAACGCTGGTTGCGCTAGGCGTGGCCACGCTGCACAGAGCGCTCACAGCACGCACCAAACTCCTCGCAACATTGTCGCTCGCGGTCGCGATCGTGGCGCAGGCCGCGTACTCCGTGCGCGACACGCCTGGCACGAGCGATGGTGAACGTCGTGATGCGCAGATCGCACGGGGTCGATCGCTCACCACCGATCCGAGCATGCTTTTGGTGGTCACGCCTTGTCAGTACGAGCATTTCGCGCTCATCGCAGCGACAGGTGCGCCCGAGCGGTTCACCATCGAGTCGCCTACGCGCTCGCCTGTGACCGATGAGTGCCCGCGCTTACGGGCGCCTTGATTTCGTGACTGACGATGCGCCCCCCGCGCAGCGATACATGATGACCTTCGATGTTCAAAAATTCTGGATCATGAGCCGCCACAATCACCAGTTTTTCGCGAGCGAGTTGGGCGATGATTCGCGTGACGAGCTGTAGGCCTTTGCGGTCGAGATTCTGATCCGGTTCGTCGAGCAACACGACTTGCGCGTCACGCAAGAGCACGCGTGCGATCGCAAGGCGTTGGCGTTCACCGGCTGACAACGCATTGATGTCGGCATCGAGTGTCGCATCGAGATCCATGCGCGCGAGTGTCGATTGCATGTCTGCGTCTGTTGCGTCGGGATGCAAAAACGCTATCGCTTCGCGAATCGTGCCTTGTGCGGGCACATGCGGGCGCTGCGGCAAATACGCCACTTGGTGCTTCCACACGCTCGAGTCGATGGCCGACAGTACGACGTCGTTCACTGTGATCTCTCCGCGGCTGTGCGCCAGGAGGCCCACGAGCGATCGCAGCAGAGTCGACTTTCCAGAACCGTTCGGACCCTCCAGCACGAGCGCGCCCTCGTTGCGTGTGAATGCGAATTGTTCGATCGAGAGCGCGTCGACGCTTGGTGCATAGCCTCCCGCCCAATCACTCCAGCGAATCGTCGTCACCTGCTCGGGACACTTCGCCGTCGGAGCGATGGTGGCAGGCAGCTCCAATAGTTCACTCACAGCGCGACGCGCATCACGCGTGCGCACAGTCTCGAGTACGCGCTGAACCACACCTGCGAACGGCTGAAGGAGCAACAGCGCGACGGCGACATTCTCGAGTGAAGGACGCGACATCGAGGCGTACACCGCGATGCCCACGATCAACGCCACCGCGAGCGTGCCGCGCGCCGCGAGACCGGTGAACCATTCGATGCGAAAAGATATCCGGCGCCATGCGCTGAGTTTTTCGTCGAGGGTGCGCAGGCGCGTGTCGCTCTCACCATGCGCTGCGAGTTCAACGCGCCCAAGCACGCTGCTCATCAAGAAGCGGAGCACATCGGTGAAGCGCTCCCAGCCACGCGTGCTCTCGCGCTGAGCGAGTGCTCTGGCGCCGACAGCCGCGAGGCCTCCGCCGATTGCTGCAAGCAAGACTGCGAGCAGTGTGCTGCTTGGTTGCGTGACGGCGAGACCGATCGCCAAAGTCACTGCGGCGAAGCTTTCTGCCCAGAGGCTTGGAATCGTGTCGGCCTCGTGACGCGCGAAAATCTCGGCATTTCCGAGGATGAGCGCCTCCACCTCCGCGTCCTTCGCATGCGCGAATGGCTTCGCGAGGACGGCTTGCACGGCGAGTCGGTAGAAGGCAGATTCTGCGCGTGCGCGCATTCGAGCGCGTAGGGTGACGCGTGTGATGTAAGTCGCTCCGACCGTCGCTGCGATCACGGCCGAGGTCAGCGTGTTGTGCTCACGCAAGAAGAACCAGGCACCCGCGGCAACGCCCACACGCTCGAAGTACAAAAGCGCCGCGCCGAGGACTTGCGCGGCTCTGGTTGCCTTCGTTAGGTTCAGCCGCCATCCTTTTTGAACAGCGGGCAAATAAACTTCGGATCTGTGGTCGTTGCAACGCCGCCACACTTGGCAATATCGCCGCATAACCCTGATGCGCAGTCGAAGTTGAAGGTGCAGCCGATCCCATCCGCCAGTCGAGGTAGGCACTGGTTGGTCGGTGCTGCACCATCTGGTTCCGTGGCACGGTCACAACGGAGCGTCTGGTTGACGTACCCTCGGTAAGCACAAACGTCATTGAGACCAACGGAGTTGCAGGTGGTCCCCTGCGAACCGAGTGCGAGGCATGTTCGTAGACCGCCGTCTCCTGGAGCTCCGCAGAAGGCACCTTTCACACACTCCACCGAGTCTTCGCACCCTGTCTTGCCGATCGCGATTGTGCCAGTCACCGCGCCAAAACAGTTTTGAGTGGTGTTGGTATATTCAGATGGAGTGATCGACGGACAGCTAAACGTTTTTAGCCCGGCAAGACATGATGCGGCAGCGGTCTGATCCAATTTCATGTTGTTCTTGGCAATCAGCTGCGGCGTTAGGGGAACACTCGTGCCCTCCCAGCCACCGACCGCGAGCTTTTCGCAGGCGGTCTCATCAAAGGTAGCCGCATCGGGGAAGCAGCATGTGGAGTACCGACCACATATGGCTTTGAGCATGTCAGTAGTAAACTGGGAAACAGCGGCAGCATCATTGGTTGTACCGCCAGCGTCACCATCGGATGGGCCGGCATCCGGAATAATGGCGTCGGGATTGGCGTCGACTGGAGGCGACGTGTCCTTGCCAGCCTCACCATCGATCCCGCTGTCTTTGAGAGGTCCCGTATCGTCCCCACCGCAACCCGCC
>JAYVXK010000208.1:0-2351 GCA_043785265.1 Myxococcales bacterium
ACGTGTCGTAGTACCCAGTGTTGGTGAGCGCGCCACGAAAGCCCGAGCCACCAAATGGCCCCGCTTTGCTGGTGTAGAGAGTGCCGTCACCAAACTGCCCGGAGCCGTTGCTTCCCCAACAGAGGATGTCGGTATCCGAACCAGCGGCGCACGCGTGAGCGGCACCAGCTGTCACCTTGGTTGCCGTGAGAGGTACACCCAGGTCGATCGGAAGTGCAGTGCCGCTCGCTGCGATCTTGTTCGGGTAGAGTTGGTTGTTGTCGTTGAGTCCCCAGCAGGTGATGTTGCCGGCCGTGTGGGTTGCGCAAGAAAATGCATTCCCAACCGCGAGCGTCGTGACGTCTTTCTCTCCAACGACCGGAACCGGTGTGGTCGCGTACAGCCTCGAGCCCAAGCCCAATCGACCATGACGATTGAAGCCCCAACACCAGAGGTGCCCATCGGCGGTGCGTGCACAAGCGTGATACGCGCCGCCTGCGATCTCCACGATTCCAGCAAGTTTTAGGGCTGGCGTGGGGATGTTGAGGCGCGTGATGGACAGGTCCCCGTTGCCGAGTTGGCCTGTATCGTTGCTTCCCCAACAGCTGACATGCCCGTCCGCATGCGTAGCGCATGTGAAGAAGCCCCCCGCGCCCAGTGTGGCGGCATCGTTGATGGTGACCGTCGTGACTGGAGTGGCGGTCACATCGTTAGCCGAGTTGCCCAGTTGACCTTCATACCCACGACCCCAGCACATGACTTTGAGACTGGGCATGATCGCGCACGCGTGTCGTCTCCCTGTGCTGATGCTCTTGACCCCAGTGACGGCGATCTTGTTGGGCGCATGAACGTCTGCTCCACCGCTCACGCCTGATTGAAGATCATTGTTGCTTCCCCAACACCAGACATCGCCCGTCGTCGTCAGCGCACACGCGAAGGTGCCGTTCACTTTGATCGACGTGACGTTGGACAGCCCAGTGACGGCGGCTGGAGTGATGTGTTTTTGCGTGGTGGTGTCGCCCAGTTGTCCGGCGTCGTTGTTGCCCCAGCACGCCACGGTTGCGTCTTTTTTTAGGGCGCAGGTGAAGTTGTAGCCCGCGCTGATCATCGTCGCGTCGGTGAGTTGTTGCACTGGCTTGGGGGTATCCGACGCGTTGGAAGTACCCTCCCCCAACTGACCATCATCATTCCTTCCCCAACACGCCGCCGCACCCGACCGCCGCACGACACAGGTGTGAGTGTCCCCCACGGAGACTTGAATCGCATCCGTGATGCCGTTGACCAACGAAGGCACACTGGAGTCGAGAGTCTTCCCGTCGCCGAGCACACCACCGCCATTGTTGCCCCAACACAAAACCGACCCGTCCTTACGAACGGCGCATGTGTGACTTCCCCCCGCAGCAACTTGGATGGCGGGCACGAACGGAATCACGTTCAGGTCGGCCGGCGCATCCATGGGCGGGACGACATCGACCAACGAGCCATCTCCCGTTGCGGTCGATAGACCATCGAGGCTGACGCCAAACCCGCAAGCTTGCAGGCCCGCGAACACAATCCCAAGACCAAGGAGAACAACCCCAAAGAACGCAAACGCACTGGACGAAGTGCCGATCTTGGAAGTTGGCCGAGAAAGTGGCGGAGAACCTGGCCAAGGCCGAGAACGTCGCATTGCATCACGCTATCAGAATTGAAAGACGAGCGCTCCTCTCTCCGGTACCATGGGAGCGTGGGAGATCCTGCCACGCAGCATCCGCGAATCATTGGTCGCTATGCGATCTATGACGACATCGCTTCCGGTGGGATGGCCACTGTGCATCTCGGACGCCTGGTAGGTCCTGTTGGATTTTCTCGCACCGTCGCGATCAAACGGTTGCACCCGCAGTTCGCAAAAGACCCCGAGTTCGTGTCCATGTTTTTGGATGAAGCCCGACTCGCCGCGCGCATTCAGCACCCCAATGTGGTGCCCACACTGGATGTGGTCGCGACCGGTGGTGAACTTTTTCTGGTGATGGAATACGTCCGAGGCGAGTCTCTTGGACAGCTGGTCGGGTGCGCGGCCAAGTTGGGCGAGCGCGTGCCGTCGCGGATCGCGGCCTCGATTGTGTCGGGAGCACTTCAGGGTCTGCACGCGGCGCACGAAGCCAAAGACGAAAGCAACACGCCTCTTGGTTTGGTGCATCGAGACATCTCTCCGCAAAACGTGCTGGTCGGCGTAGATGGGACCGCACGTGTGCTCGACTTCGGCGTCGCCAAGGCCGAAAACAAAATGCACATCACGCGTGACGGTCAGCTCAAAGGCAAGCTGCTCTACATGTCGCCCGAGCAACTCGAGGACGACAATGTCGGTCGCACGACGGACATCTACGCGATGG
>JAYVXK010000209.1:0-2350 GCA_043785265.1 Myxococcales bacterium
GATCGACATCCTCAAGCGCGTCGTGCCGCTCGAGCAGCATGATCACGACGTCTGGCACATGTTGCTCGACCGCCTGGTAGCAGCCAAAGCTTGGGACGATGTGCGGACGTACGGCGAGTCCGCAGTGTATGTCGACGTTCACCGCGCCGGCACGCACATCGCGTATGCGCGAGGCTTGCAAGCGAGCGGCGATCACGTCCGGGCTGCGTACGAACTCGAGAGCGCCCTTCTATGCAAAGGCAAACCCAAAGAGCTCGCGAGCGCGCACGCCTTGCTCGCACAAGAACTCACCGCTCTCGGCCGCAAGCCCGAAGCCGACGCGCACATCGCAGAAGCCAAGAAGCTCGACCCGCAAAACGAAGACCTAAAGTCGCCCTGACGGGGACGGGGACGGGTGCGGGGACGGGGACGGACGGGGGCACGGCTTCGACGACGAACGTGGTACGCTTCGTCATGGCGAAAGCGATCCCCCTAGAGCTCATCGAGAAGCTCCCGAAGACCGACCTCCACGTTCACCTCGATGGCTCCCTTCGGCTCAAGACCATTCTCGAATTGGCCGACAAGCAAAAAGTCGAGCTGCCCGCATACGATGAAGACGGCCTGCGCAAGGCCATGAATCTCGGCAAAAACTGCGGAACACTGGTCGAGTATCTCAAAGCGTTCGATGTGACGTTGCGCGTGATGCAAACAGAAGACGCGCTCTCGCGTATCGCCTATGAGCTCGCAGAGGACGCGGCGAGAGAGAACGTGCGGTACATGGAAGTGCGTTACGCGCCGATGCTGCACACGCGACGCGGACTCTCTCTGACACGCGTCGTCGAGGCCGTGCTCGTTGGACTACGGGCTGCGCAGAAAGAGCATCGCATCGAGAGCGCCGTCATCATTTGCGGCATTCGAAATGTGTCGACCGAGAGCTCGCTCGAGATGGCAGAACTCGCGGTCGCCTATAAAAATAGGGGTGTTGTGGGCTTCGACCTCGCGGGCGCGGAATACGATCACCCCGCAAAGCATCACCGCGCGTCATTCCAGTTGGTGCGCGACAACAACATCAACGTGACCATTCACGCCGGTGAGGCGTATGGACCCGAGTCGATCGCTCAAGCTGTGCACGTGTGCGGCGCGCATCGCATCGGTCATGGTTGCCGACTACGCGAAGACGGCGATCTGCTCCACTACTTGAATGACCATCGCATTCCACTCGAGTGTTGTCCGTCGTCGAACGTGCAAACAGGAGCGGTGCGCGATCTCGCGAGTCACCCACTCAAGTTGTATTTCAACTTGGGATTACGCGTCACGGTCAACACGGACAATCGATTGGTGACCGACACGACCGTCTCTCGTGAACTCTGGGCGTGTCACACGCAAATGGGGCTCTCGCTGCCAGACTTGAAGCAGATCATCTTGAGCGGCTTCAAGAGCGCGTTCTTGCCATTCCACGTGAAACAACAATATCTGCGCAGCGTGAGCGAGGAGCTCAAAGCATTCACCGACGAGGCGTTGCCAACCGCACCCGCAAGCAGCCCACAAGCGCGAGCGCAGGCCTGAAGGCGGCGTGGACTCGGCGACGCTGGGCGCAAATTTCCACGGCGTTGCAAGTCCACCTGTCGCCGGTCCATAGTGTGGTCATGCGCATCCTAGCTTTTGCGGCAATGGCTCTCGTGGCTTGTGGTGGTGCGACGGCGACCGACTTGTTTGGTCCTCCGGGATCGACGCCCGATGCGAGTTTGCAAAAGGACTCCGCGCCGAACTCACAAGATGCGAGTTTGATCGGGGTCGACGCTGGACCCCCTGACACGAGCACGATCATCGAGGCTGGTCCTGATACGTCGACGACCGCGCTTACTCGCATCCATTGCGGCGCCAAAGAGTGCGTGCCGGGCACGGACGTTTGCTGTCGGTCGGGCACGAATTCGTACACCTATGCATGTGTGTCGAATCCGTCGAAGTGCGCCGCGCCGAGTGACATCATCCTCGAGTGCTCCAAAGCCGCAAATTGCGCAGACTTGGGTCAGCCTGGCGACGTGTGCTGCGCTGGATTGAACAACGCCAGTGTTGCGACCGGCAGCTCCTGCATGTCCGCGAGCCAGTGTAACTCGACCAAGGGTGTGGTCGTTTGCGATCCTCAAGCGCCCAGCAATTGTCCCAACGGCGGCAACTGCTCGCTGAGCCAATACACTCTGCCGGGTTACGACATCTGCAAGTAGCGCGATTGGCTAGTTGCCAATGCCGAACTTGAATGGATAAGCCGCGACGTTCGTCGGCGAATCGCTCGCGGGAAACTTCCAGGTCTTTACCTGGCGCTGAACGCAGCCTTCTACGCGCGGATTGCTGATCGTCGAATTGCCGAGCG
>JAYVXK010000210.1:0-7824 GCA_043785265.1 Myxococcales bacterium
TGCGTCTGAAGCATGGGCAGCACTTCGGTCTTGAAGGCGCGCAGTTGATAGTCCTCGCGAAAAAAGTACGTCTCGTTGGTGGTCAACACGTCGATCGCTTCGTCCCACTCAGCGGCGGCGCGCGGATTGAACCGCAGGTATTGGAAGTACTCCGCAAAGCTCGGCAGCGACAACGCGAGCAGGCGTTCTCGTAAGCGGCGCTCGAGAATTGCGCGCGAGTCCTGTGAGTAACTGACGCCTGTTTTTTGCGCGATCAGATC
Source organism: Myxococcales bacterium (assembly GCA_043785265.1). Lineage (GTDB taxonomy): Bacteria > Myxococcota_A > Polyangia > Polyangiales > Polyangiaceae > JANYHY01. Next base: position 261 of record JAYVXK010000210.1, read on the forward strand.
ACGGAGGAGCCGGAACTCCTCGGGCTTCATCATGACGTTCTCGTTCGAAGAGAACGCCACGTCAGGTCCCCTCGGCACGGGTCGCGACCATTCGCATCGCGTCGAGGATCGCCTCGCGCACGCTCGCGTCGGTCTCACGTTCGTAACGCGCTTTGAGCAGCTCCCCCGCAGCAGAGCTGCCATCTTGACCGAGCAACTCCGCGGTGGCGCGACGCAACTCCCACGACGAGTGATCGAGACACACTCCGAGCCTCGAGATCGTGCGCGCATCCAATGGGGGTGTGATGCACGACAGCGCGACACGCACGACTTCTTCGTCGGAATGTTCGAGCGCGAACAACATGACCTCGTCGCGTTTGGGTCCGGGGATGGACGAGACGGCGCCAACCGCAACCGAGGCTGCTGGCAGGCTCAAATGTGAGAGGGCGCGCTTTGCTTCGACCAGCGACCGGTCTGGATCCGCTTCGGCGAGCGCGCGATAGGCTGCTCCGACGATTTCCAGATCGGTAGCCGAAGCCAGCAACGTGACGAGTGGCGGCGCGTGGGCCAGCACGCCGAGCGCACGAATGGCCGCAATCTGCACGTCGCGTTCTTCGTCTGCGAGCGCGAGGGCGAGTGCATCTTTCGCTTCTGCGGTGCTCGTCACTGCGAGAGCTTCGACCGCTGAGCGCCGCGCACGCGCGTCACCCGACATGAGCGCGCGCTTCAAATACGCGACCATCGCAGGGCCAGGCGGGAGCTTCGCCGAGCTGCCTTGCAGCATCACGCAAGCCGCCATCGCTCGCGTCGAATCAGCTGGGATCGCCAGCGCTCGCGTCACCGCTTCCTGTGGAACGCGTGATGACAGCGCCGCGAGCGACGAGCGGGCTGCCGTCGCGACGCGCGGCTCGCTGTGCAGTGTGAGATCCTCCACCAGCAAAAGATCGCTCGCGTCTCCATGAACACCCAGCGCGTTGATCGCTGCGGCGATCACGTCGGGCGATGGGTGAGCGAGCGCGTCGCGAAAGTGCGCAAAGTGGTCCGCCGTGCCGTTGACTAGCAACTCGGATGCGAGCGCCACTGCGAACGCCGCCGCGCCATGCGTGAGCGACTTTGCCTCTACCAGCAGGGGCAACGCGGCGTCTCGACCCATGAGCGTGAGCGCAGCAGCGGCGCGCCCTTCGAGTGCGGGATCACCGAGGGCTCGTGCAAGAAGGCCCGCGTTGCTCGGGCGCGCGGCGACACCCAAAAGAACGATCGCGGCTCCGCGAATTTTTTCGTCGTCCTGAGAGAGCCATTCCTCGAGCCGGCCTGCAGCGCGAACACGTTCCAGCTCGACGCGCACGAGCCTCTGCATCGCGGGGTCGGCCGGATCTCCGATCGCAGTCTCGACGAGAGCGATTGCGGAATCGCGCGCCAGTCCGTCTGGCGCTTCTGCGATCATCGTCGCAAGTGCCGCGATCGCTGCCGGATCCTTGCATCGCGCCGCAGTCGTGATCGCCGTGCGCCGCAGCAGTGGCTCTTCGAGGAGGGGAGAGATCTCAGTCCACTGGAGGTCTGCGTCGAGACCGATGAGGGCTTCCAGTGTGCTCAGCCGAAACGCACTCGAGCCAGAGCCGAGCGCATGCTTGAGACCCACAATCGCAAGCCCTCGTGCTTGTTCTCCGGCGAGCCGCGCGCTGGCGAGAGCCTCGGCTGCCGTCGAGCGCACGTTGGGGTCTTCATCGTCGAGCGCCCGAACGAGCGCCCTCGTGCCCTCGACGTCTGGCACGCCACCAAGCACTTCGACCGCGAGTTTGCGTCCGTCGGCATCGAGTGACGAAAGCGCGTGCACGGCAGCAGGCACCGAGTCGCGACCGATCATGACGAGCGCCTCGACCGCGGCGTTTCTGAGGCCGATGTTCGAGTGGTCATCGAGAGCGGCCGCGATTACCTTGACGACATCTGCCCTGCGGTCCATCGCCCGGGCGACTTGCGCCGCCTCTTTGCGCACGCGCCAGTCGTCGTCACCAAGCGCGCGCACGATCCACTCACTGACGCGATCGCCGTCTTCTTTCGACATGCGCTGAACGGCGAGGCGTCGCGTTTCGGGATCGTCACTATCGAGGCTTGTTTTTGAGGGATCGGTCATTTTGAACCTCCGCTCGCCAAGAGCGCGGCCGTTGCCGAATCGAGTGGAGCGACGAGCGTCGCGAAGCGCGCGACGTCGAGCACGAACACGAGCGCCCCTTCTTTTTCGGCGACGCCCTCGATACCGCGCACGTCGTCTCCTGGGCCGAGGGTCGGCGGCGCGCGCACGACCGCACTCCGAAAAACTTCAGTGACGCCATCGACCACGAGCGCGGCCAGGCGTCCCTCGGTCTCGACGACGACCCACTTCGTCCGCCGCGTGGGCGGCATCGCTCCCAAACCAAAACGCGCGCGCAGGCTCACGACAGGCACGACCTGATTGCGATAGTCGGCAACACCCAAGACCGCAGGTGGTGCGTTTGGCAATTCGAGCAAGGGGAGCGGATTGACGATCTCGCGCACGAATGGGATCGAGATCGCATAACGAATGTCGCCAACGACGCAGCCAACGTAGTTTCTCGACGGATCTTCTTTTTGCCTCGGAAAGCGGTTCATCAGCCTTCGATTGTCCGTTGGATGTTCATCAGCGCTCCGCATGAATGAGGATGGCCACGTCGATGAGCACGACGATCGACGCGGAGTTGCCGCTGCGTATCGAGTCTGGGCGTCCGATGCCCAAGATGTGGGGAGGTTGGTCGCCGCCGAGGACCGCTGCAGGTTCGATCTCTGTTTCGCCCAAACGATGCACCTGAAGCACTTCGTCCACGAGCAACCCGACGAATTCGTCCATGTTGGCACCGACGAGCAAGATCCGCGTGCGCCCGTCGAGTGGAGCTTCTGGCAGACCCAGCTTGCGACGCGTGTCGATGACGGTCACGAGGCGGCCCCGGACACTCACTACGCCGACTACCGATCGAGGCGCGCGAGGTACTTCTGTGATGGGCGGTGGCCGCAAAATTTCTGCGACCATCGAGATCCGAACGGCATAAACATCGCCAGCGAGCCGGAACGCGAGGTACTCGGTGCGCTGCTTGTCACCCACGCGCGGCGTGCGTCGCCCTCTCCTGACCAGCTCCGTCACGAGAGGCTCCCCTGCAGGTGCGATCGCGCATCGAGGCTGTTTGAAAGGACATCCTCGATCAGCGAGGCGACGTCGAGGACGAGAGCAACACGCTGATCACCCAGCTCGGTGGCGCCTGCAAAGCCGCGAACTTTCGACAATGACTTTCCGAGCGCCTTGATGACGATGTCTTGTTGTCCGAGCAGCCGATCGACCACGAAGCCAAGGCGGCGTTCGCCGACAGAGGCGATCACCACGAACCCACTGCGACGTGGCCCGCTTCGCGTCGACACTGCCACCTCATGCCCAAAGTGTTTTCGGAGTCTGCAAACGGGAAGCGTTGCGCCTCGCTGAGTCATCACTTCGCGTCCCTCGAACGCGCGCACGAGTGACTCGTCGAACGCGATGGCTTCTTCGATGCTGGTCAGCGGCACAGCGTAGGTTCGCCCGCCCACTTCGACCATCAACACGCTGATGATGGCCAGAGTGATCGGCAGAGTGATCGTCATCTTCGTGCCGATGCCAATCTCGCTCGAGATGTCGACGATGCCGCCGAGCTTGCCAATGTTGGTCTTCACGACGTCCATACCGACCCCGCGTCCCGAGGTGTCGGTGGCGACTTCGCGCGTGGTGAAGCCCGGTTTGAACACGAGGTTCAAGATCTCTTTTTGCGGCAGCTCTTTTGCTTCGTCGGGCGTGAGCATGCCGAGGCGCATGGCTGCGAATGCGATGCGGTCGGGGTCCATTCCGCGACCATCGTCTTCGACCTCGATCACGACCTGATTTCCCTTCTGAAATGCATTCACCGCGATCGTGCCAACCGGTGGTTTGCCGACGCGAACGCGATCCTCACGTGGCTCGATCGCATGATCGATCGCGTTACGAATCATGTGCATCAGCGGGTCGCTCAACTCTTCGACGATCAGTTTGTCGATCTCGGTCTCTGCTCCGGTGATGACGAGGTTGACCTGCTTGTCGTGCTCGCGCGAGATTTGCCGAACGATGCGCGCGAGTTTGTCGAATGCTTGTCCGAGCGGGACCATTCGCACTTCGAGGATGCCGCTCTGCATCTGCCCAAGGTGCCGCTCGAACGTCCGATGCAGCCGCTGCAGCTCTGCGGCGAGTTCGCGCATGCCCGAGCGCATCCGCACCTTCTCGATGATTTCGAAGAGCCCCGTTCGGACGATCGCCAACTCGCCGACGATGTTCATCAAGTGATCGAGCTTGCGAATGTCGACGCGGACCGTTTGACTGACGCTGCGTAGCGACACGTCGCGCTCGGCGGCGGGCGGAACCATCGACTGGCCCGGCGGGATGGACGGCGCTCGCACATGTGCCATCGACGTGCGCGGTTCAGGCTCGAAATCAGGGGCCACGATACTCGGAAACTCACTGGGCAACGCACGCGAAGGCGGAATCGGCGGAGGGATTGGCGCGCTTGGGCGGTTTGCTCGGCGCGACACTTCTTCGATGTGCAGGTCTGGCGTTTCGATCGCGGCCCTCAGTATCGCGATGGTTTCGCGACTCGCGATCAGAATCTCGAGTTCGAGCGAATCGCCATCGCTCGCGTCGCCGGTGGGGAGATACGTGATGATCTCGCCGTGCGATCGCGTCTTGGCTTTTAGTTCGTCGAGAGCGGTGTCGATCGTCGCGAGCGAAAAACGCACACGCAATTTGTACAGCCGAAATCCCGACTGAATGTTGGTCCGAAGTCTGTGCTCTTCGTATTCGGTGAGCACGCCAAGCAAGCCAGGATCGAGCTCGTATTGGACCACAGGATTTGCGCTGATCGCGGCTCCACGTTGGGTGAGCGCACCGAGCGCACCGAGTAAAGTGCGCACCTCGACGCTTGGCTCGGGCGCATCGCCGCGTTCGAATGCGAGCAGTCGCGTGTAGAGATCGACCGCGCGAAACACCAGATCGAGCACCTCGGTCGACAGCTCGAGGCGTCCGAGCCGCGCCTCGTCCAGCACGTTTTCGAGTTCGTGCGAGAGTCCGCTCATCAACGCGGCACCAAACAATCCGCTCAGACCTTTGAGCGTGTGGACCGCGCGAAAGACGTCGTTGATCAACTCGGGATCGGTGTGACCGATCTTGAGATTCTCATCGATAGCGAGCAGATCTCGACCGAGTCCGTCGACCAGCTCCTGCGCTTCGGGAAAAAAGTCCTCCTTTGCGCGATCGATCGGTCCTTTGCCTCCGCCCTGGTGTTCGCTCATGCCGCGCCCGCGGCCAAGATCGCCGATTGGCAGGCCTCACGCAGCTGCTCGGCCGAGAACGGCTTTGGCAAATAACCATTCGCCCCGAGCGTCATTCCGCGGTCGACGTCGCGCTCCGTCGCTTGCGTCGACACGATCAAGAGCGGCGTCGTCTTGTGGTGCTCGCTCTTGCGCACGAAGCGAATGAGCTCGAGCCCGTTGATGTCGCCCATGTTGATGTCGGTGACGATGAGATCGTAGGGACCGCGCGGAAGTTGGCGCATCGCCTCGAAGCCACTGGAGGCTTCCGTCACAGCGCACGCACCGAGGATCGCGACCGTGGCGTCGTCCTCGAGGATGGCGCGGATGTACGCGCGCATGGAGCCGCTGTCTTCGACGATGAGAACCTTGGGCATCGCCTTCCTCGATCTGAGCTTCAGTCCGCACTCTCGCTATGTTCGAGCGGGCGGTACCGGGAGCTTACTACGCACGCGCTACCAACGTCGCGCAAAGGCACGACCCATGGCATGCTGCTCCGCGATGGGCACTTCGCTCGTATCACCGCCGAAAACCGCCGCCGCGCTCGTCATTGGCAACGAACTACTCAGCGGCAAGGTCGACGAGCAGAATCTCGCGGTACTCGCGCGCGCCCTGCGTGGAGCCGGAATCGCGCTGTCACGCGTGGTGATGGTGCCTGATGTGCTCGAGCTCATCGCGGCAGAAATTCGCGTTCTGTCCAAGTCACATGACTGGTTGTTCACGTCTGGTGGAGTCGGCCCCACGCACGACGACGTCACGGTCGAAGCTGCCGCACTGGCGTTTGGTGTGAGCGTCCGATCGAGCCCCGAACTCGAAGAGATGATACGTGCACACTACAAGGAACGCTGCACCGACGGACACCTGCGGATGGCGCTGATCCCGGAGGGTGCGAGCCTTGAGACGACGCCAGAAGTTCGCTGGCCAACGATACGCATCGAGAACACTTGGCTGATGCCCGGGGTGCCCGAGGTCTTTCGCATGAAAGTCCCCGTGTTGCTCTCCCGCATCGGCGGTGCCGCCGCTTTCGTGTCCTGTGCAGTCTACACGAAGATGGACGAAGGCATTCTCAAGCCCCTGCTCGATCACGTCGTCGCCGCGTTTCCGGACGTCGACGTCGGGTCGTACCCAAAATGGTCCGACCCGACGTACAAGACCAAACTCACTTTCGACGGGCGCGACGAAGCTCGCGTGCATGCAGCGCGCGACGCGTTCATCAAGACGTTGCCCGCGGGCGAGCCGCAGCGAGTCGAGTGATCAGCCTTGCGGCGCCTCGACCACCGTCTGGTCCTCGTCCACTTTTTTCTCCAGGTTCTTCTGCACGGCTTCGAGGGCGCGCGCGGCATGTGAGAGCGTGCGTGCACTGGTGATGAGCGCCATGCGACCAACCTTCAAACCGTAGGCGGCCCATGCTTCGCCGATGTCGAACACTGCGTCGACGACTGTGTCGATGGGTTTGTCGCTGGCGGTTTCAGTGCCTTGAGTCTCGGTGTTCTGTTCGTTGGTCATGATGTTTTCTCCTCCTTGTGTTGACCACGCCGCGCGTCGTGCGCGGACGTGCCGTCAGTTGGTTTGGGTAAACATGCGGCGCACGCGATGATTCTTGGACTCGTGCGTCCGGGGGTATTCGTGTCTGAGAGGCCCATGAACGCGCGGGATCCAGCGTCCAGCCGCGTGTTGCATTTCGCGCATTGAGCCGACTGCGCCAGAGTGATTTCTTGAAAAGCAAAGACATTGGCGAGCGGGTCCTCACGTTGGACGCGCTGCTTCAACTTGGTTCGCTCGTGCTCGAGCGACTCGGCCGCCCTGCGCAAGCGCTCTTCCACGCTGTTGGACGCGACGTCTGCCACTTGCAGCGCGTCTTCCAAAATGGTTCGCACCAAGTTCGAGACGGGTACGCGCAGATTGTCTGCGAACCGTTTGAGTTCTTGCTCCAGAACGGCGGGGACTCGCGTATGAAGGACTCGTTCTTTCTTGTCCTTGTCGGCCGGAACGGCTCCGGCAGCAGTGGGATCGTTTGGTTCCATACTTCCTCGTCGCTTTTGTGTCACGGCGTGATACATGATCACCTTCAAGTGAACCGTCAACCCCTCGACTCTTTGAAGCCGACAAGATTTTGGCTCACAAAGTTTACCTAACGACACAACTCCTCTGCACGCCCGTTGCGCTTCGCCCCTGCTGCTCGCTACACTCGGGCGAAACTGGGAGAGCAACTCCCGAT
>JAYVXK010000211.1:0-7823 GCA_043785265.1 Myxococcales bacterium
GACGGCAATGAGGTGACGGACCGCATCGTCCAAGGCTGGTACTCGCGCGTGCAGCGCGTGGCCGGCCTCGAGGTCAGCGGCGGTGTCCACCGCCTGCGTCACACGTTCTGCTCGATGCTCGCAGCGGAGGGCGCGCTCCCTGGAGAGATCCAGAAGCTCGCCGGACACAAGAACCTGACGACGACGATGCGCTACATGCACCTGTCGCCGACGAGGCTCGACGCGGCGATCGGACTGCTCGACCGAGCCCTCGAAGGGGGCAAAGTTGGAGAAACCTTGGAGAAGGTCGCTCGCTCCTAGCGGTTAGCCCTATTTTCAGGGCCTTTTTGTTGAGCGGGAGAAGGGATTCGAACCCTCGACGTCCACCTTGGCAAGGTGGCACTCTACCACTGAGTTACTCCCGCAATTTGCGAACGGCCTACGTACCGCGCACCCCGCGCTTCGTCAAGCGCTTCAACTGGGCGCGCTCCAGGCGTTTGCTTCTTAGGCGCATTTCTTCCGGACCGTTCACACCGACGAACGCTACGCTCGCCGTATGACAACCTTCGACGGGTTCGCTGACAAAGACATGCGCTTTTTCAAAGCGCTCGCCAAACATCAAGATCGCGACTGGTTTTTGGAGCACAAGTCCGAGTTCCAAGAGGGTTGGCAAAAGCCGATGATGACGCTGCTCGGGGAGGCGCGCAGCAAACTCGACTCGTCGTTTCCGCACGCGGACATTCTCGACCCGAAGATCTTTCGACTTCATCGCGATGTTCGCTTCTCGAAAGACAAGTCACCTTACAAGACGCACATCGGTGGCCTCTTGCTTGCGGGCAGCAAACGCGGACAAGCGCACGAGAGTCCCGCTGCGCTCTATGTTCAACTCGGAACCGAGTGCATGGCCGCAGCGGGTCAGTACGGCATGCAACCCGACGCACTCGTCAAGTACCGACGCGCGGTCGACCACGCGAAGACCGGCCCAGAGGTCGCCAAGCTCGTCACGAAACTGGAGAAGCTCGGGTACGAGCGCGGATCGATGGGGGCGCTCAAACGCGTCCCTAAGGGTTTCGACCCTGAGCATCCGCGAGGCGATCTTCTCAAGCTTGAAGGTTTGGTCATGATGTTTCCCCCTGTACCTAAGGAACTCATCCCCACCAAAAAGATTCTTAGTTGGCTCACCGATCACGCCAAGAAAACCGCGCCGCTCGTAGAGTGGCTGGTTTACGCCACCGCGTGAGTTCTCGCGATCAACGGCGCTTGCGCGTGCGGGGTCGAGCTGCTGCGAGACGGGACTCGATCCCGACGCGTGCTCGCTTGAATGCTTTCTTGTCGCCGAAGAGTTGTCGCGCGGCGTTTGCGGCCACTTCCAGCGCGTGGAGTTCGAACGCGAGCTGCGCGGGATCCGTGTTCGACTCCAAGTGGCCTGCGTCGATGGCCTCTTTCACCACGTGCTCCAGCCCAGTCATCCACTCTCCCAGGCTGGCTGCGATGCGGTCGCGCACAGGTCCGGGACGCGCGTCGAACTCGGCGGCGGCCTGGGAGAAGAAGCATCCTCCGCGAGACACTTCGTGCTCGGCGTAGACGAGCCACGCTTCGCAGAGCGCTTCGAGTCGCGGCAATCCGGGAGGCGCTGCGATCGCGGGTTGCACGACGTTCTCGAAGAACACGGCTCGCGCTGCATCGACGGTGGCCAGTTGCAGGTCCTGCTTGGATCCGAAGTGCGCGAAGAGGCCGCTCTTGCTCATGTCGAGTGTGGTGGCGAGGCGTCCCACGGTGAGTGCTTCGAGTCCTTCGATCGCCGCGATGTCGACTGCCGCGCGAAGGATTGATGCTCGTGTGGCGTCACCTCTGGGGGTCGTCCACTGCCGAGTGTCGGCTGCGGTGCTCATGATGCCGCCGCGTTCGTCGCCGACAGGGCAGGAGGAGACTTGCCGCGGAACTTGCGGCGCATCGCGTTCACGAAGTCAGCCATGACATACGTGAGCACGGCGCGAAGAGGAGAGAGCGACGCATCGGGATCGAGTCCCGCTCCCATTCGGCGAAGTTGCATCCAATAGAACGCAGCTTCTGCCAGGGCTGTCGTGGCGCCGATGGTCATCGTCATCGGCGCGGCACGCGAGCAGTCCGTCTCGCCAGCGAGCATGCGACGAGGGAGATCCGGCTCGAGAGCGAGTGGTCGCGCGAGTCCGATCACGTCGCACGCGCCTTCCTCGAGTGCTTGCTCCATCGCTGCCCGAGAGCGAAAGCCCCCAGTCACCATCAGAGGCATCTTCGACTCTTGGCGCAGCCGACGCGCGAAGTCGATGAAGTACGCCTCGCGCGCCCGCGTGCGATCGCTCGCGGATCCCAAGAGCGCAGGACTCTCGTAGTTGCCTCCCGAGATTTCGAGAAGGTCGACGCCTTCACTCTCGAGCATGCGGGCGATGGCGATCGCGTCGTCCTCGTCGAAGCCGCCGCGCTGAAAGTCAGCCGAATTGAGCTTCACGCTCACACAAAAGCCTGGGGTGACGATCGCACGCACTGCACGCACGATCTCGAGCAGCAGTCGCGCGCGATTCTCGAGCGACCCACCCCACTCGTCGCTCCGCAGGTTGGTGAGCGGAGAAAGAAACTGGCTAATCAGGTAACCGTGCGCGGCGTGAATCTGCACGCCCGTGAAGCCCGCGTGCTCGGCGATCTGAGCAGTCCGTGCGAAGCGCTGGATGATGAGCGGAATCTCTCGCGCCTCGAGTGCGCGCGGCTTGCCAAAGCTCTTCATCATCTTCACCGCGGCGACTGCCGACGGAGCGACTGGCTCACTGGCGACGTAACGAGGCGTCTGCCGTCCAGGATGGCTGATCTGCATCCACACATGCGCTCCCGAAGACCGCGCGGCCAACGTCCAAGCCGCAAGCTCGTCCAGCCCCGAGTCGTCTTCCACCACCACATTGCGAGGTCGCTCCAAGTAGAGTCCGTCGACCATCACATTGCCCGTGAGCAGAAGTGCGGAGCCTCCCTCTGCCCAGCGTTGATAGAGGCGCTGATGCTCCACCGTCGCGCGGTCCTGTCCATCGGCGATCGCTTCGGTCATCGATGCTTTCGCGAGGCGGTTGGACAGCGTCGCGCCATTGGGCAGTCGCAAAGCCAGTTCGATCATCGCTCCAGTATGCGAACGGTCGTTCGCTTGTCAACGAACGACCGTACGATTAAGCGCGCCAGCTGTTTTTAGCCTCTGTCACGACCCTGGCCTCACCCCTTGCGGAGCGTCATCAGCTGAACACTTGGCGCAGTAAGACCACCGTCACTACGAACGCCGGGATGCTGAGCAGCGTGCGGAGGCGCCACGTGTTGCGTTGGCGCGTGCGGTCGTCGATGGCGTCCATCAGCGACGCTTCGGATTCCGCGGCGCGGCTCTCGTGCGAGCGGAGGTCGAGCCCGGTGAGGTTGGCGGCACCGCAGTAGACGCACTTCACCACGGTCTGCGGTTCCTTGGGCAGCGGGGCGAGGCACGACCGACACCCGAGCGGATCGCCGGGCTTGCTGGGCGGACGCGCCGCGAAGGTCATGATCATCGATCCAAGCGCGCGACGATCGACCAAGCGCAGACGCGACAGGAAGAAGCCATCGGCCACCAGAAGCAATGGCAAGAACGCGAGCAGGGCGCCCGACACAAAATCGAGCCGTTGCAATCGGTACAAATGAACGTACGCCCAGACCGTGACGGGCCACGCCGCGGCGATGAGCGAGGACGAGAGGGCTAGGAAGATCGTCGTCGACGTCGCGCCAGGTTGATCGAGCAGCTTGTCGACCAGCTTCGCCGCGCGTTGCTCTCGCTTGGGCAGCTCCGCGGCAGCGCGGACTCGCTCGCGCACGTCCTTCGACATCGGGACCATCGCCTGGCAGTGACCGCACTCGGAGCTCTCGGCTGCGCTTGGCGCGACGGGCGAGCCGCACGTTGGGCAGGAGAGGATCGCGGCGCTAGCGGTTCGTGCTGCGTCGCTCTCGTCTTTCAGCGGCATTCCCGCGCGATATCGGATCGCGTCCATGACCTGCCTGAGCGACCCGACCTCGTCGTCGTCGTCGGCCTCGCCGAGTTGCACGTCTCCCACGACGAGCTTGTGCGCATCGACCTTGCCGTCCTCGAGGATCGGCACGACGTCGCACCTGCTCCAGTTGATGTCCGCGAAAGGCACCTCGAGCGCATGGTTCGCGCCGCCGTCCACGCGCACGGCGTTCGCCTCGAGCACAACGTCGGCTGGGCGGCAGCGCCACGCGCGGCGCACGCGCGTCACGCCGAAGATCGCGATCGTGCCGCCGGCCGCGGCGACGTATCCGCCCAAGTCGCCGGGATCGGCCTCGCTCCAGACGATGAACCAGACGAGACCGCCAATGATGGCGAGCCCGATCGGGAGCGCGAGGATGCCCAGCGCGAAGTCGTTGAGCGCCGAGATGCCGACCTCGAGAGGCAATCGCACGACCGCGCCACCACGCTTCGCGCGTCGCTCCTCGTCGGAGACGCTCGCGTCCACGAGTGCCTGCGCGTTGTCGGAGGTGCTGGTGCCCTCGGGCTTGGCACGTCGCTTCGCGTCGTCGGAGCTACGCGCTCCCTTCCGCTTCTGGATCTTGTCCTCGCGCCGCATCGGCGTGCACTTGTAGCAGCTCTGCTTCAACGAAGGGTCGTGCGATTACGTGCGCGGGCTGTTTTCAGCCTCTGTCACGACGCCAGCTTCACTGCCGACTACCCAAACCCCAGCCACTCGTACGACCGCGTGGACCCGTGGATCTGCCACTCCTTCAAACGCGATGTTTGAAGGAAGCGAAGCATCGCGGGTGCATGCGCCTCCTCCTTGTGTCCCCACGCACAGCATTCCGTCGTCGAAACTCACACTCGAGATCCAGTCGCTCGGCAACCCGACCACGCGCGACCATTGACCACCCGGCTGCACGTGCACCACGCCGTCTCTCAACGTGCCCATGAAGACGCCACCGGCGCCATCTTCTGTGATGTCGACTCCCCAGCTCGTCGGCAGACCGCTCAACCGATCGAATGACTGGACCTTCCTACCGGTGACCAAGATCGCGCCGCGATCTTCCGATGCGATCCATACGTTGGATGCACTGACAGCAATCGCCTGCAGCGACTTGCTACCCGCGGGCCGCCAGGTGGATTGCTCGATCTTGGTGGAGGTCTTGGTGACACGGATCTTCCAATATGCCGCGGTGGTCGTCACATGAAGTTCATCACCACGGATGGCGACTCCGGTGGCGGCGCGCGTGTCGCCCAGGTCGATGCGGTCGAAGTGGTCGCCATCGCGTGACGAGAACAGACCTTCGTTCGCAGCCACGAACAGTCTGCCTTGACCCACACTGAGGTCGTTGACCATGCGAAAGGGCGCATGCGTGCTCTCGGCGTCGCGAATCGCGGACGGATCTTTTGCGAGAGTCTCGAGCCCGACACGCAGCAGTCCATCGTCGAACGTGCCCAAGTAGACGTGGCCCTGGAACGTGATCACTTTCTTGACGAAGCTGCGCGGAGCCTGTTTTTCAGGGCTGTCCAAGCGCTCTGCGCGAGAAGCGTCGCCACTCGGGAGCACCCAGACGCCTCGCTCTCTCGTGCCAATGAACGTGTCGCCGTGAGCGATCACACGTGCACTCGCTTCGGCGTCTCGGAAGCGAATGCCCGAAGGGATGTTTGCGGCCGGAGCGAGCTGTCGCGCGCAGGTGAAGACCTCGCCTTCCAGTTTGCATGCACTGAAGGCGGTCCGCGCAACCAGTGCGCCGCTCTCGACACTCACGGCGCGCACGTCGAGTGAGTCGAGTCCGTCGCGAACTCCGAAGTGAACTCGCACGCGAGAGGCCGCGTCGTATCGGTCGAGACCTCCACTCGTCGCCGCCCATACGAAGGCTCCCTCGGTGGCGAGTGCGCGCACGTCATTGGAGTTGGCCCAGACAAACATGTCGTCGTGCGAGACTCTTGACTGGGCTTTGTCTGCGCGCCCTGGCTGGGCTTGGGAAGGTGACTGGGGAGCCGACCCGGCCACGACCACCCAAGCGGTGATCGTGGCGAAAAACAGGCTCGTTCTCACGGTACGTCTACTTCCACCACGCGCGCTTCTTCGTTGTGCGCCTTGTCCGCGACCACCACACGCAGTCGGTGATGCCCGCGTGAGAGAACGAGATGCCCAGTCAATTCAGTCGGCTTGCTCATCATGAGCAGCGATCGATTGCTCAGGTCATCGACGTCCGCGATCCGCACTTCGTCTGGGGTCTCGTCGAGCATCACTCGAATGTCTGCGCCGCCTGCGGTCGCTTTGATGTCTACTTCGATCGGCGGAGCCTTGCTGTCGATCGTGTAGTGCGCGGTCGTTGCCGTCACGCGCTCGTCCGCCCCAGTGATGATCACGCGAACTTCGTATTCGCCATCCACGACATCGTTCGGGACCAAGAAGCGAGTCGTCCACGCCTCGGAGAAGTCGTCCCAGGCAAGGTTTTGCACCAGACCAAACGGGAACATCGCCACCACGCGCTTGGCATCCTTGGGCGCATGAACTTCGAGGACTGGGTCACCAGGAGGCATGTTTTGGCGGGAAAGCGCCGCCGCGTCTTTGTTCGATGCGAGGATCGCCTGACGCTTCGCGCGCATGGATCCGAACGCAGTCTGCGCCGCGTCGGTCATCTCTTTCTCGGGCACCGCGAGGAAGGACGTGTAGGGAGTGACGAGATCGTAGGCGAGCCCCAGTTCGATGGCTTCGTTCTTTCGCTCGTCGGTCTCGCCCTTTTCGCGCATGTCTCCCATCAGGTCATCGACACGCGACCGTGCCCAGCCTCGCGCGACGAACGGCGCTCGCGCTACGAGAGATGGATCGATCGTGACCTCGTAGTGCTTGGCCGTGCCATGGTCTTTGCCATCGAGTGACAGCTTGACCGGATGATCCGACGTCACTCGTCCGAAGACGCGCAATTCGTCCGACGGAAACAAGTCGTTCATCGCATTGGGATACTGATGATCGATCGTCGCGCCATCCGCCGTGAGCTTCACGTCCGTCAGCATGGGTTCTTCGAGCTGCGACAAAACCCGCGGAAACTCAGTCTCGACCGCGTGCACGTCCGCAATGAAGCTAAAGCGCCCGTGCTTCATCTGCGCGAGACGCGCGAGCAACGCCTTGTCCACGCCGAGTCCGATGCCCACGGTGAAAACACGCGCGTCACTGGTGTCTTGCTGTGCGGCTGCGATGGCCGAGGGACCGTCTGATTGTCCATCCGTCAGAAACAAGATCACGTGTGCGTGCTGGTCGGCCTTCTGTGCTCCGAGTGCTGCGGTCAACGCTTTGGCGATCTCTGTGCCACCACGCGCGTCGAGTCGCTCGATGAACGTCTTGGCCTCGCGCAACGTGTCTGCTGAGTTGGGTTTCGGTTGTGGCCAGAGAGGCTCGATCTTGTCGTCGAAGGCGATCACATTGACCGAGTCGTCCGTGCCCAGCTTGTCGAGGATGGCGACGGCTGCTTTGCGCGCACTCGCCATCGAGTCACCTTCCATGCTGCCCGAACGATCGAGCACCAGGGTCACGTCTTTGGTGGCTGGGGCAGAACTCGTCGCGGACGGCGGCGTCGCGAGACTCGCTGTGAAGTACGCAGCCTGCCCAGCGTCATGATGAAGGTCGGCGACCAATGTCCACGGCGCTGCGTTGGTCTCGTACGCAAGCACCAGTTCTTGCGCGCCTGCCGTCTTCGCGCTCTTCACTGTGGCGTGCCAGTGAGTCGGCGAAGTCTGCACGACATCGAGATCGTGCGTGCTGCTCGCAAACGACTTGATCCCTCGTGAATCCACCAAATCAATCGCGATCGCAGCGTCTGCACGCGAA
>JAYVXK010000212.1:0-2340 GCA_043785265.1 Myxococcales bacterium
GATGATGTCGTCGATCGTGATGATGCCCAGCAGCTTGCCGTTTGCCGTGACGACTGGCATCGCCGCGAGATCGTACTTTGCCATGCGCCGAGCGACCTCTTCTTGGTCCATGTCGGGCGGCACCGTAATCACATTGCGGCGCGCGACGTCTTCCATCAGCGCGGTCTCTTCGGCAGCGACCAACTCACGGAGCGACGAAAGGCCGAATAGCGCATCGTTTTGCAGGACATACACGTTGTAAACGGGTGAGTCCGCATGGAGGCGAACGAAGGCGCGAACTGCGTCGAGCGCGCCGCGCACAGTGACCGTCGGGTCAACGAAGACATAGCTCGTCGTCATCAAGTGACCCGCAGCGGTGTCCGCGTACTTCTCGATCTCGCGTACTTCTTGCGCCGCGATCGGATCAACGCGCTGCAGCGTCTCGAGCAGCCGGTCGCCGACGTCTTCTGGCAGTGTGGAGAAGAGGTCGGCGCGATCGTCCGGCTCCATCTCGCTCGCGATGCGCGCGACGCTCTCGGTCGGCATCGCCTCCACGAGTTCGCCCTGCTCGTGCTCTTCGAGACGCTCGAAAATTGGCGCGGCGTCCTCGGGCTGGAGGCGCGACATGAGCATCGCGGCTTCGTCGGGATCGAGCTCGCTAATGATGTCGGCGATGTCCTCGGCGTGCAATTCCTCCAGCAGCGCGCGTGCTTGATCAGGGTCCTCTTTTAGGATCTCCTTGAGATCAGGTCCGAGCAGAGTCGCGAGGCGCATGAGATCGCGCGCACGTTATCCCCGTGCGCGGCACGGGTCACTTGGTTTTCCCGTGCGCGTAGCCCCATTCTTTGAGCAAGCGCTCCATCTCTTGTGATCCTTCGGCCGAGTGCTCCTTGTCGGCGCCGCTAGCCTCTGCCTTGTGCTCACGGATCACGAAGAGCCCAAAATCACCGCGCGGATCGATTTCAGGAAGCGCGAGCGCGTAGGCCGCAGATCGAGACGATTCGTCCACGAGGCCACCTTCTGCGCTTGCGTTGAACAGGCCGAACGGCCCCATGTAGGCGGCGCCTTTCGGCCAAGGAGCGTCGTCCAGAAAGAGCTCCCACCGCAAGGGCGCCGCTACGGGATCGAGGTTGACATCGATCCCAACGACCTGCTCGGGACTGGTCAAGAGCGCGAGATCGATTTGGTTTGGAGTCGCGCGCACCGCATCTTTTGGCAGTCCAACGAGCTCGAAGGTCATCGTCGCGGGTGTCTTCACGTCTCCCGACACGAGCTTGCCGCTCACGCGTCGCGCCTGCTCTCCGCCCACGAAACGCAGACGAATCCGCGTATTTTCAGCCACGTTCGGCGTTTGCTGTTTCGCGTCCGCTGCCGGCACGTTGGCCTTCGCGGCCTCGTATCGCGCCATCATTTCTTTGAGCAGATCAGGATTCGACTTCGCGATGTTGTGACGTTCGCCCGGATCCGTCTCGAGATCGTAGAGCTCTTCGGCGACGGTGATTCGCTTGTCCAGGACGGTAGTGCTTTGCGATTTCCCCTCGCGCAGCAGCAGCCGATGATGGTTCGAGATCAAGCCGCGGGTCCCTCGACCCTCGCTGAGCACCACGCGTTCGTCGGGTTCTTTGACGCCACAAGCGAGCCCAAGCATCGAGCGTCCAGTCATCTTCGGCGACGGATCCATTCCTTCGATCTCGAGCACCGTCGGAGCGATGTCGACATTGCGAACCACCGCCTCGACCGCCACATCGTCACCCAGCACGCCTGGTAGAGACATGATGATGGGCACGCGCGTCGTCTCTTCGTAGTTGGAGACTGCGTGGTGATATCGCACGCGCATGTGATCTAGATCGCTCTGGCCATCATGATCAATCGAGAGAGTCTCGCCGTGATCCGCGGTGACGATGATGAGTGTTTTGCCCCTGATTTTCAGGTCATCCAGCGCGCGGAGCAGCACGCCTATTGCCTCGTCGTCCTTTGCTGCTTCTGCCATGTAACGACGCGCGATCTCGTCTCGAGGACCGGAGGGCGGCGGCGGCACACGATCCATGAAGCGCTGCGGTGGATCCCATGGCTCGTGCGGCGAGTTGTAGTTGCAGAACGCGAAGAAGCGTTCGTCTTTGTGCGCGCTGAGCCACGCGACGGTGCTCTCGGTTATGAGCGCGGTGTCTTTCGTGCGGTACCGATGATCGTCGACGCGCTCGAAGCCCATGTCCACACCAACTGGCGCATAACCCACCATGAAATAGTTGTTCACGAACGCGCGAGTCGAGACACCCTGCGGACGGAGCAGCAGCGCGAGCATGGGTGGACTCGATGCGTAGTAGCGATTGCTCATCGCGTCGGGCAGCACCCAAGGCAGCG
>JAYVXK010000213.1:0-7800 GCA_043785265.1 Myxococcales bacterium
CCACCCGGGAGCAAGGCCCCCTGCGCCGACGATGCGAACCGACAACACGTGTCGAATCATCGTACCGATCGGACCATCAGAAGGCTCGCGCGTGGGACGAGCGCGGTGCCCCGCATTCTTGAGGCGTGCGACCAGGCGCGCGGTCTGCGTCGTGGTGCCCGCGCCGTCGATGCCTTCGAGAACGATGAACCGACCAGTTGCCATGGCCGCAGGATAGCGCAGCCACCGGTAGCCATCAACGCTGGCGAGTTCAGTTGCCCGGCAGACCGCTGAGCAAGGCCAGGCACTCGTTGCCGCATTTACCCGTAATGCATTGAATGACGGCCAAAGCTTGGAAGATCGCCTGGGTGTCATTGCCCGCACATTGCGCGAGACACTTGGCATCCGGAGCGCCCCCGCCGAGGCACTTTTGAGCGACGCACTGAAGCACCGTGCGGCAACCCATGGATTGCAAGCACGCGCCGACTTCTTTTCCGCAGCTCTGACCAACGCATTGAGCGCATGCGATGGGGGACGAACTCGTGTCCTTGCCGGCTTCGACAGGAGAGGGATTCGCGTCTGTCCAGCTGCTTGCGTCGAGGTCGCGCGCGTCTTCGGTTGCACTAGCGTCGAACAAACTTTCATCAGGCGCGAGGTCGAGAGGCCCCCGGGCTCCACACGCAACGAGCCCGATGATGCCAAGCGGCGCGATCCAAATCTTGCGCATGATTGCCTCCAAAAAAGGGCGATAAGTCCGGTGCGATGTGTGTACCGAGGGCGCGACCATAACCAGATGCGCTACGTTCCGACAGATGAATCAAGTGTCGCCGCGTCGCATTCCGTTTGCGGAAGACTTTCGCCGTGCTTGTGGAGAGGCGCGTGCGAGCGGCGGCCGTGTCGGTTTCGTTCCAACCATGGGCGCGTTGCATGAAGGTCACCTCGCTCTCGTCCGAGAAGCGCGCAAGCACGCGACCGTCGTCGCGGTGAGCATCTTCGTCAATCCCCTGCAATTTGGCCCAAACGAAGACTTCTCGCGGTATCCGCGCGATCTCGACCAGGACGTCGCCAAGCTCGCCACTGCGGGCGCCGACCTCGTGTTCTGTCCCGAGGTGCCTGCGATGGTGCCCGCGGGTGAACGCACTCGCGTCCGGGTGTCTGCGTTGGACGAGCCGCTCTGCGGAGCGTTCCGTCCAGGTCACTTCGAAGGTGTCGCGACGATCGTGACCAAGTTGTTTGCGCTCGCAGGTCCGTGCGTGGCTGTCTTTGGGAAGAAGGATTATCAGCAGCTGGCGATTCTCAGGCGGCTCACGATCGACCTCATGTTGCCTGTCGAGATCATCGCGCACCCGATCGTGCGAGAAGCAGACGGTCTCGCGCTGAGTTCTCGCAACGCGTATCTCTCTGCAGAAGATCGCACGCGAGCGCTGTCATTGTCGCGCGGCTTGAGACTCGCCAACCAGGCATTTTCCAGCGGCGAACGCGATCCCGAGACGCTAGAGCGAGTTGCGCACGAGTCGGTCACCCAAGGCAGCGACCGCATCGACTATGTGTCTGTCGTCGACGCAGACTCGCTCGCGTCTCTCACGCGAGTGGAGTCGCGCGCGCTCATCGCGATCGCGTGTCACGTAGGAAAGACGCGCCTGATCGACAACATGGTACTGGGCGAAGATGCGCCGCCCGTAGTGATGGTCCGCCAAGAAGTCGTTCCTTAGGCTAAGAAATCAATTCCTTAGGTGTGCGATTCAGTCCTGAATCGGGAACGGGGACAGGGACGGGGACGGGTGCGGGGAGCGGGGGCGGGGACGGGGACGGGTGCGGGGACCGGGTGCGGGTGCGGGGACAGGGACGGGTGCGGGACGGGGTGCGGGGACGCGAACCGAAACCGGCGCTCGCGGTGATACTCTCCATCCAGTGGAGCCTCAGGCGACTTTCGGCCCGAATTCGACCTTGCCAGGCACGCCGTACGTGCTCGTGCAGAAAATCGGATCAGGAGCGATGGGCGATGTGTACGAGGCCTATCACTCGCTAGAACAGACGACGGTCGCGCTCAAAGTGATGGCCACGCGGCATCTGAGTCGCGCGGACTTTGCCGAGCGCATGAAAAACGAGGCGCTCACTCTTGGTCGCATTCGACACAAGAATCTCGTTTCGCTGCTGGATTCGGGCCTCGCCGCAGATGGCCGACTTTACTTCGCGATGGAGCTCTTGCGCGGTCACACGCTTCGCAAGACGATCGAAGCGAACGCCCCAGTGCGACCCAACCTCGCGATCGAACTGGTGTGCGAGCTGCTCGCAGGACTGCAAGCGGCTCACGATGCAGACGTGATTCATCGCGACATCAAGCCCGAGAATATTTTCGTGTGTGCGACCGGCGAAGTAAAACTGCTCGACTTTGGTGTCGCCAAGATGGGCCAGCTCACGGCATCGCTGACGCAGACGGGCTTTTCTTTGGGCACGCCGCAATACATGGCGCCCGAGCAGATCGAGGGCAAGACGCTCACGCCGCGAGCCGATCTCTACGCCGTGGGTCTGGTGCTCTACGAGCTGCTCACGCGCAAAATACCTTTCGAAGACAAGGAGCCTCTCGCGCTCGCGTTCGCGCACGCCACGCGACCACCGCCTCCGCCGTCGTCGAGGTTGCCTGCGCCATTGCCCGCGCGCCTCGAAGCAGCAGTGTTGCGTGCGCTCGAAAAATCTCCGACCCATCGTTTTGCCAGCGCGGATGAGTTCGCCGCCGCGTTGCGTGCGAGTCTGGACGATCGGGCGACTGCGGACGGCACGTCCGCGACCGAGGCGCGGAGTGGGCAACACCAGATGGTGTCGGGGCAAACCGTGCGCATGGAGTTGCCTCACGGGGTCCAAGAACCAATCATCGAGCTTTCACCGCCATTTTCAGCCTCGCCCGCGGTCGCTGTGCACGAGTCCAAGCCGAGTGAGCGAGGCGCGCTGTGGGTTGCACTGGCCGTCTTGATCGCGGTCGGAGCCGGCGTGGCCGCATGGACGTTCACGAAGAAAGCCGTTCCCGTCGCCGCTTCCGTCTCCGTCCCCGCGTCCGTCGCCGTCGCCGTCGCCGCTTCCGTCCCCGCTTCCGTCCCCGTACCCGTTCCCGTCCCCGTCCCCGTTGCCGTCCCCTCCGCTTTGGCGGTCGTCGCCAATTCGGCGCCCGCGGTCAGAACGCTGCCTCGTGCTTCTGCGAGTTCGAGTGTCGTCGCGCCCGTTCACTCGACGTCTGGAACGCGTCGACCTGGTTCCGGGCTCTGACGTTTTTCTGATACAACCGGCGAGCATGCAACTTGGTCCCTTTGCGAGCGCTCTCGGGATCGCGATCTGTCTCGCGTCGGGTGTCGTGCGCGCTGACCCCTCTCCTGGCGAAATTCAAGCTGCGCGCGACCTGTTCACCAAAGCGGAGCAAGACGAAGACGCGGGGAGCTGGGCGGCTGCGCTCGAGAAGCTGCATCGCGCGGCGAGCGTGAAGACGACTCCGGGCATTCGCTATCACATCGGTCTCTGCGAGGAGAAACTGGGCCAGATCGCCGCGGCGCTGAACGACTACTCGGGAGCAGAAGCGCTGGCGCGCGAGCAGCACAATCGCGAGGTGCTCGACATCGTTGCAGAGCCGATTCGCGCATTGAAGGCGCGCGTGCCTACACTACTGGTCGATGCGCCAACAGGTGTGGACGGGCTAACGATCGATCTCGACGGGAAGGCGTTTCCCGCTGGCCTGTGGGGAATCGCGACTCCCATGGAACCGGGGTCTCATCAGATCGAAGCGCGCGCTACGGGCAAGACACCTTTTAGTGCGTCGGTGGTGCTCAAAGAAAAAGACGCCGCCAAACTTCCGATCCGATTGATGGACGCGCCAAAGACAGAGACCACGAGCGCCATCAAGACTCCACCTGCGGTGACTCCTGAAGTGCACGCTACCAATCCAGCAGATGCACCACCTGCGAACGTGGAAGATGACCAACCTCGATCGCGTGCACCGGCCATCGTGACGACGGTGAGTGCGCTCGTGATCGGCGGTTTTGGTGTCGCCGCCTACTTCGTCGCAGATGGGCAGCAGACCGATGCGAAGGCGTATTGCCTCACGCAAGCGGTGCCCTCATGCGCGGCCAATCAGAGCCAGATCCGGGCGTGGGATGCGGTCGCGCTGTCGTCGTGGATCACCGCAGGCGCGCTCGTAGTCGTGTCGATCGTGCTTTGGGCCATGCCTTCGCACAAGAGCGCAACAACACAAGCTCGACGCGATGGCATGTGGCTGACGGGGAGCTTCTAGTGAGACTGCGCGTTGCGATAGGTGGGGCGATCGTCATCGGCCTCGTGGTGATCGCGGCGTGCGGCGATTTGTTCCATTCCACGAACAACGACACGGTGTGCACGCTCGACGCATCCACACCCATTTGTCCTCATGTTCCCATCACCGACTTGTGCGCAGCAGATCCCGCGAGCGCGCTTCAGCGTGCGGAGCGCGCATGTGCAGTGCTCGCTGCATGCGAAACTCCGATGGGACAGAATCGAACCGGGGTTTGCATCGCTAACGCGCTGATGGCGTACGATTGCAAGGCGAACCCCAACCGTCCACCGAGAGCAAACGCTGCTCAATTTTGGCTCGCCCTCGCCAATGCGTACGACTGCAAAGGTGTCGCACTCGCGGCGGCGCCCGACGGTTTGCAAGGTTGCGCTACGCCGCCTCCAGCAACCAATCCATTCACGGGTTGCGGCGTCGACAAGAAGAACACGAACTCACGCGTGCAGTGCGACGGCGTGAGCGCGGCTGCTGGATACGAGAACTGCAGCGCTTCGGGAAAGACGTGCTCAGCAACACCAATACCTGCCAACGATCTGTCGATGTGCGTCGGCACGGAGGCACGAAGCTGCATGGGTACGCGCTGCAAGGGTCAGAGTCTCGTGATCTGCGACGACGCTGGGATCGACAACGGCATCGACTGCTCGCAAGTCGGTGCTGGTCTTTGCATCACGCCTGACGCGGGCCCTGCGTGCAAACCGTTAGACGCTGGCACGTCACCAAACCCAAGCACCAACATCGTGTGCGCCACCAGTGACACTGCGAGCGCGACGATCAGCGGCTATCTCGAGAGTGTCGACTGCAAGGTCTTCACTGGAGTCGTCGATGGTGGCAAAACCGCAACCACGTGCGTGACGATCGATGGCGGCGTGGGAACGACACCGCGAGACGCTTGTCAGGGTCAAGCGTGCACGGACGACAAGTGCGCCAGCACCACCGTGTTGCGCGCATGTGTGCAAGGCAACGAAGTCAACGTCGATTGCACTGCGTTTGGCTTGAGTCGCTGCGACCCCAGCGTGAAGACGGTGCGCGACGGCACCCACGCCGCCTGCGCGCTCTGACGTCGCGCTGATTCGAGCGGGTCGTCAGCGGTTGAGAGCGGCTTCGAGTTGTGCGCGAGCGAGCGCGTCGGCTGCGTTGGCTTGCTCGAGGTCGTCACCGAGAGCCTTCTTGGATGTTCGCGGTGCAGCCTTTGCTGGTGCTGCGATCGCCACTGCATCTGCTTTCGGCGCGACGGGCTTCGAGGCCACCACAGGCTTCGCTGCAGGCACATACGTCGTGACGCGCGCGGGGGGAGCGACGATGGGCTTCGCAATGGGCGCCGCGTTCGCGAATGTGGGCGCGATTGGTGGCGCGACGATCGCGGTGGCTTTTGCGGTGGGGTTGGTCGGCGGCAAAAGAGGATCGACACCACAAGACGGAGCTTGTGCCTGCACAGCATCGGCGACGACTGCTGGCGGAGCAGCACCTTGTTGCGGCGACGCAGCAGGCGCCTGAACTTGCGCGGCAGCGTGTTGAATGTCGGCGCGCACGACGTCTTGTTTGGCGACATCACCGCGAGTTGCAATCACCGACGTCAGCAGCCCGCCGAACAGACCCAGCGCCAGCAAGGCCATCGCCCAAACCGCCGTCGGTCGCCCATAGTGGTTGCGCGTGAGAACGGTCGCGCCCGACGCATCCGAAATCGGCATCGCCATCGCGGGAACGCTCTGCGAGGCCTCTTTTTGCGGTGCGATGTCTGTGGGTTCGAGTCGAGAGGCGAGTTCGCGGCGACCGCCTTCGGGAGCGAGACTCGAGGTCAACTCTTCGCGCACCATCGAGCCAATGCTCATGCGAGGAGACTGGCCAAAACCCGCTGCAACAGGGTTCGCCTTCATGCTGAGAAGAGAAGTGCGAGGGCCGGGTCGCACCATCGTCACTTCGTCAGACACGGACACGCTCGGAGTGAACTTCGGCAACGCGTTGAACCCAGGAATACGGGGCATGCGCACTTCGACGCGCGGCGGAGGCGCCGAACTCGAGCGTTTTTGCGGCAAAAGGAGCGTGCGCTCGTCGTCGTTGCGCGAGAAACTGATGGCCGGCCGGGCAAATCGCGCGCTTGGCGGTGCGCTGACGGGTGGAAGGTCAACCGGCTCGAGTTCGCTCGGGTCGATTTCGTAGACGCTGCTGCGGGGGCGCTTGTTGAAGGGGAGCATCTGACCTCGAGGACTTCAGGTGCACAGGTCACGCCAACGAGCCGCGTGAAAGGAATTACCTGGAGGTGCCATTTTTTAGCCCCTTTCGTAGACCGAGCCCCCAGCTCGCGTGTCATTGCGTTTTGTCATCCCACAACGTGGGGGTCGGATGATCCACATCCTTCGGTCCGATTCAGAGAACAATCGACCCTCGTTTGCGTACAAACAACAGCACGGGACTATCCTCTGATCGTTTACCGTTGAGGCAAACAGCAGCCATGGCGAAACCTGAAGTCACCGCAAGCGGGGTTCCCCCCAAGTTCGAGTCACTCTTTTCACGCTGGGCAACCCGCGTGCGTCGACGGTTGACGTTGCGCTCAGCCCTCACGGGGACAGCGATCGGTCTTGCTGTTGCGATCGTGCCTGCAGGCATTGCATGGAAGACCGGGCACGCGAAGTTTCGCCCACTCGCCGCGACTGTGGGCGGGATAGGCCTGATTGCGGGGCTCGCTGCCAATCGTCGCCGTCGTTGGTCGGATGGTGAGGTCGCGCTGTATCTCGATCGGCAACTCGACGCAGAAGAAGCCATCTCGACTGCAGTCGATCTGCGGGGCGCGACTGAGCCTGCACCAGCGGACGACACTGCGCCGGACTCACGCGATGAGGGTGCCGCGCGCGCTGTCGTGCTCACGAACGCAACGAGTGCCTTGGCGAGCGGCAAGGTCAAAGATGCGCGACCCGTCGTTTTCAAGCCGATTCATGTGTTGATTCCGATCGCAGTCGCGGGACTCGTGTTCATCGCGCGCGCGCCCATGCCTCCCGAACCGATCGTGGCAGCGACGCCGGGAACGACTCTCGTGCAAATGAACGAGGTCGATGGACTCGAGAAATCGATCAAGCTCGCTCAGTTGAGTGCGCGCGACGAAGCGCAGCGCGAGCGTCTCGAGAAGATCGCGAACGACGCAGAGAAGCTCAAAGAAGAGTTGAACAAGGGCATCGAAAAACGCGACGCACAGGACAAGATCGCGCGGCTCAAAGAGCAACTCGCGGCAGAGCGCTTGACGCTCGGTGAGGGTGAACAACGCCAAGGTCTAGAGAGCGCCGTGAGCAAACTCAATGAGAGCGACGTCACCAAAGACGCGGCGAAGGCTCTCGGCGATCACGACATGGAGAGCCTCGACGCGCAGATGGAAAAACTCGCGAACGAACGCGAAAAACAGGACCGCGAGCTCGCAAAGAAGAAACTCCAAGACGCAGCGGACGCGGCCAAAAAAGACGGCGCGCCTGATGTTGCCAAAGCCCTCGAGGGCGAGAAGAAGGCGATGGAGGATCGCGAAAAAC
>JAYVXK010000214.1:0-2336 GCA_043785265.1 Myxococcales bacterium
GGTCCCAGCACCTCAATCGACGATTTATGTGATCGTGGAGCAGTTGGAGAAGTTGACGATCGGCCATGATCAAGTGCCGAGCATGAGTCGCGACTTTCACTGAGCGCTCGCACAGCTTGCGGGGCATTCGCTAACTATCGCTAGTCATCTGGATGATGTGTTGGATACCAAAGTGATGAGAAGTCACCCATTAGGTGCGCCAGCCGGTGCAGATTCATGCCGAGTTCGTCCACGGCAAAGAAGGGCTCACGTACGTACGTGTAGAAGGACTCGTAGACGGCCTGCATCTTTCGGGTGCCCAAAATCGCGTACGTGGCAGCTTGCATGAGTGCGCGGCCGACCTGGGTGAGTTCGATGCGCCAAGTACGCTTGTCGAAGCAACGAAAGCGCGATACCCAGCCAACTTCTCGCAAGCTTTTGAGCATTCGAGAAACGGTTGGACGCGAAAGGCCAAGCCGGCGGCGAATCTCGATTTGCGAGGGTGGAATGGCGCCGTCAAAAACGACGTAGAGCATGTCAAACCGGGCCGGCGTCAGGGCCTGGCCAAAGGGTCGCGCGAGATTTCGACCAAACGCGAGCGCGCGATGATGAGCGCGTTTGAATTGGAAGGAGAGGAAGTGCATGACTCCTGGATTGCAGCATGCGTGCCCCCGGCCCCTCACCCCCGGCGAAAAGGTTTCCCCGCTAAAACCCCCCGATCGTGAGCTTGCTAACGATCTCGCGGTTCCGAGATGACGTGTCCGGGACGGCCCCTCTTGTCCCTTGGACGGCTATCGTGTCCGCATGACTGATCGCGAGCGAAGCCACTGGGCGTGGGGCTATGAAGCAGACCTACCGACGGATGCCGCTCGCGAAGACCTCGCTGGTCGCGTTGCGATGTTGCTCGGCAGCACGATCAAGCCCTCGCCGCTCCCGAGCTTTGATCCTTCGACCATTCCACGGTCGCGCATTGCCATTCCAGATTCGTTCACCTCGATTGGGGCCGATCCGCGCGATCGCGCGCTGCACACTTATGGAAAGTCGTTTCCCGATCTATTGCGCGCATTCCGGAACGATTTCCAATCGGCGCCCGACCTGGTCATTCACGCGCAGAACGAGGACGACGTCGCCGCCGCGATGGTGTTTGCGTCCAAGCAAGGCGCAGCACTCGTGCCCTTCGGAGGAGGAACGAGTGTGACTGGCGGCATCGAGATCCCGCGTTCGTCGCGTCCCGTCGTTTCGCTCGACATGCGCGCGATGAGTCGCGTTCTAGAAGTCGACACAGTTTCGAGGGCCGCGCGCATCGAAGCCGGCGCCCTAGGTCCCGTGCTGGAAGCGCAGCTTGGTCAGCACGGACTGACGTTGCGCCACTTTCCCCAGAGCTTCGAACACTCCACACTTGGCGGTTGGATCGCAACGCGAGCAGGTGGTCACTTCGCGACCCTCTACACACACGTCGACGATCTGACTCAGTCAGTGCGAATGATCACTCCAGCTGCGGGTGTCTTCGAAACGGCACGCGTGCCAGCGAGCGGCGCAGGTCCGGATCCCAATCGCTTTGTGCTTGGGAGCGAAGGCGCCTTTGGCGTCATCACCAGCGCCTGGATGCGCGTATTTTCCAGACCCAAGTTTCGCGTGCACGCCGCTGTCCGTTTCACTACCTTCGAGCGGGGCGTCGCAGCAGCGCGCGCGATCGGGCAATCAGGCCTATTCCCAGCGAACTGCAGACTACTCGACGCCCGCGAGGCTTTGATCAACGGCGTCACGATGGATGGATCGACTGTGCTCGTCGTGGCCTTCGAGTCGCACGACCACGATGTGTACGACGCACTGGCGCGGGCCCTCAAACTTGCGGTGCGGCAAGGCGGCACACCCGACCCGATCCGACGTCGCGACGCTTCTCAGTCAACCGCGTCGGCAAACGAGCACTGGCGCAGTTCGTTTCTCAAGGGGCCGCACATGCAGAGTGCGCTGGTGTCGATGGGCGTTCTCGTCGACACGTTCGAAACAGCGTGCACTTGGGATCGTTTTGCGAACCTGCATACGCGCATTGCCGAAACGGTTGCAGAGACTTTTGCGAAGGTGGGGGCAAATGGGTCGCTCTCCTGTCGGTTCACTCATGTCTACCCTGATGGTCCCGCACCCTATTGGACCTTCATCGCGGTGGGGGGCGAAGGCGACGCGCTCGATCGATGGCGCACGATCAAAGTCGCCGTCAGTGAGGCGCTCGCCTCGTGTGGGGCTACCATCACGCATCACCACGCGGTTGGTCGCACGCACGTGCCTTGGTACGTTCGTGAGCGCCCAGAGCCGTTTGGCGCTGTTTTGCGAGCTGCAAAGCGTGAGCTCGATCCCGA
>JAYVXK010000215.1:0-7793 GCA_043785265.1 Myxococcales bacterium
GCTGGGAATTGGCAAAGCCGCTGGCGCAACCCTGACGCTCATCCCCGAAGAGTTCACCGGACCCGATGCATGTCTGTCGATGATCATCGACACGCTCGCCGGCTCGGTGATCAAGCGCCTCTCGTATGGTCGCCAAGACGGCGTCGTCGTGCTCGCAGAAGGACTCGTCGAAATTTTGCCCGAGAGCGATCTCCAAGGACTCGCACACGTCGAACGCGACGCGCATGGGCATCTTCGTCTTGCAGAGATCAACTTTGGCGACATCGTCAAAGCGGCACTACGCAGGCGTTTGGACGAACTCGGCGTGCACGTGACGCTCGTGTCCAAGAACATTGGCTACGAGCTTCGCTGCGCGGATCCCGTTCCGAGCGACATGGAATACACACGGGACCTTGGCTATTGCGCAGCGCGATACGTGATCGAGGGTGGCACCAACGCGCTCATCTCCATGCAAGCGGGCCGCTTCAAACCCATCCCGTTCACCGAAATCATGGATCCAACGACGGGTCGCATGCGCGTCCGCATGGTGGACCTGTCGAGTGATCGCTACCGCATCGCTCGCACGTACATGCTCAGACTCAAACGAAGCGATCTGCACGATCCGGCTGAAATGCAGCGTTTGGCAACAGTCATCAAGACGACCCCGGAGGAATTCGGTCGCGAATTTCAACGGGTGTTCGAGTCCGACCTGGAGCCCATTCGCATGTTCACCCCACCCCCGCCCGCGGTCGCAAGAAAATAACAGCATCGAATCGCTGGAACTCGCGCGCGATCGGTGATGTCCCTTGAGTCATGCGCAAGCTCCCGTTGGTGTCCTTGTTTGGTGTTGTTCTCGTCGCGGTGGTCCCTGCCACATCGTCCTCGGCGCCGATCGATCCGGCTGCCAGAGGCTTGGACGCATTCATCCACGTCGGTAGTTCTGCCGCTGCCGGGAGCACACTCACCCTCGATCTCGAGACGTTCGGGTTTGCGCAAGTAACAGAGGCGACGCCGCTCGCGGGAGCTTCGATCGATCTGGTGTGGGATCCAGAACATCTAGGCAAAGGCGTGAGTGTTGCTCCACCTGCGGTGTCTGTGACGAGCGACGCGACGGGGCATGCGGTCGCGAGAGTGCCTGTGCCGACGGTGGGCTCCGCAGACGACTTGCTGTTGCTCGTGCAGCTGCGACACGGCTCGCATGCGCGTTCGCGCGAGTTGAACATCAAACGCACCTGGCCAACCAAAATCGAGCTTCACGTCGCAGATCCCCGAGTCGTTCCAGGTGACGATATTTCTGCTTGGGCCACGGTGACGGACACCTCGACGGGGCAGCCCGTGCCGAATGCAGCCGTGCGCGTCTCGCTGCTCGAATCAGGGTTCGCGCGTACTGCGTTGCAAGCGACGACTGACGCCGCGGGCGCGGTGATGGTGCGTATGCCGATTCCCCCGCTCGACGATCCCTCCGTCGAGTGGGTGCTGGCCGGTGATCTCGATCGAGCCGAACGCGGGCCTCACTCGGAGATTGCGCTGACACTGCGTGACGAAACACCAGGGGCGCCTTCTTTGGACGCGCGCTTCGATGCGTCCAACATCGACACCGGAAAAAAAGCGGCATTCACGTTGCGCCTGCGTGACGGCTCGCTCGATCCGATCGCAGGACAGAACGTGCGTTATTGGTCGGGTCCAAGCGGAACGACGGCGCCTGGCAATGACGACGCGTGGCTCGCGGGCTCGATCGCCACCAAGACGGACGCCAATGGCGAAGTGCATGCAGACGTCACCGCGCCAACCATCGTGCGCGGCGGCACTTCTGCCATTCAGCTCGTCGCGCGCGCAGCCATCGAGGGTCACGAGTTGCGAGCCACAGGATTGATTGGCGTTGGTGCTCCGACTGAGTCGGTGACCCTGCTCCCCGAGGCACATGTTCTCGTCCCAGGTTTGGACCAACGTCTCTTGTTGCGTGTGCGTGACCCTCACGACCAAGGGATCGCGGGCGCTTTCGAGATCGTCGGCGACGGCCTCTCGACGACTGCGACCACGGACGCCAACGGTGAGGCAGAGATTCATTGGCGCGCGCCTGACCTCGTTGGCGCAGCGCGCCAGGTGGGACCGTGTGCAGGCGGCGTCGCAGCCACCGTGACGATTCGTCCGACGACCAAGATGACCGCGCTTGGCAATCGAACGGATCCATTTTCTGTCTGCGTTGGAGTGGATCGCGACACGAGCAGCATCGTCTCGCTCGACCGCACGATCGTGCACGTGGGTGAGCGGGTGCACGTGAGCGTGACGCAAAATAAGCCCTCAAAAGAGGCGATCAGCGTGGTGCTCGTGCGCGAGCGTGCGGTGGTGAGCGCGTGGATCGATCCAGAAAAAGGCGGTGACATCGAGTTGCCCGAGGCCGCAGCGGGAGTCTGGCAAGTCACGACTGCGGCGCCGCGATCGCGAGCTCACGCGTTGCTCGCGCAGTCGGCATTGTTGGTGTTGCCGCGCGCCCTCCCGCGACTCGACGCCAAGCTCGTGGCGTCTCGACTCGCCCCAGGCGGCACCGCAGAGATCGACGCCTTACTCACGGACGACACGGGCAAACCGATCACCGGCACAGTTGCGTCGGTGATCGTGGACCTGTCAGGAGGTGGCTCGGTCGCCGGAATTCGTGAGCTCGATACGCGAACGTCATTGTGCTCGGAGCTGGGTGAAAGCACTCGTTGCGACGCCATGCTGCGCACGACCGCCGATGGCGATGCCGTGCGTCGCGCAGCGCTTGGAGCGCACATCGACGCGCCCCTCTCTCCAGTGACTGATCCCGGTGGCTCCGCGAAACAGGATCTCGATCAGGCGTTTGGGGCGATGCTCCGCTCACTCGAAGGGGCCGTCTATGACTCGAGCAAGTCGCCCGATTCGTTGCGTGATGTGCGTCGACACACTGCCCGCGGTTGGGAGTTCAATCCGGAGCTACTCACTCTGACGACCGCTGCGATGGACTCGGTGCCACGCACGCCAGGCGGAGAGGAGCTCTCGCTTGGCGATCTGCTCGCGATCGATCGGCAGGTCACTTACGACAATGTCGCCCGGCGCGTAACACGCCTAAAATTGCTGCAGTTGCTCGTCAACGTGCGCAACATGAAGCACGAACGAAGACTCGACGACACCGATCCCATCTGGACCGATCCGAACGCGCTTTTGCGTCGCATGGTCGCGTCGTCCACCATCACATCGGACGCGCTCTTGGATCCGTGGGGGAGCACTCTCGTCTTTACGCGAGCCGCTCGCGCGAGCAGCCCATTCCTTGGAATCGTGCCTGGGTGGGAGCTGCGATCCGCGGGACCCAACGGCGTACTCGGTGATGGCGACGACCTGAGCGATCCCTTCGTGCGTGTTCTCGCGAGCAACACGCCTTACGCACGCGCGCTCGGCGAGGATCAAATCGTCGACGCGAAGTGGGACATGGAAGTCAGCGAGCCAACCATCAGCGCATGGCAGACACTGCTCGAATCGTTCACCGGTACGACTCTCGGTGGCATCGGTGGACAAGGCTCCGGCTCGGGTGGCGGCGGAGGCGGTGCTGGGCATGGCACGCATTCGTCGAAGCTGCGCAATAGCGGGACGACGCTCTCGCAGCGGCGGCCTGCGCTTTGGACTCCGCCCATTCGGACGGACGCGCAAGGTCACGTCCACCTCTCGATCAAACTCGACACTCTCGAGACGACATGGGGCATCGGTCTGGTCGCTTTGCCCGATCATGCTCCTCCTGCAACCGCTGTCGTCGAGTTGCCCGTCGCACTGCCTCTCTCCGCGCGTGTCGATGCGGGCGTGCGTTGGGTGGAAGGCGACACGGTTGCGGTTCGCGTGACGTTGCGCAATCGCACGGCCACAGTCGCGCACGGCAAACTCACTCTCGAAGCCAAAGGGGTTGCGCGTTTGCTTGACGCTGGCGAAGCGTCACGCGACGTCGAAGTGCCTGCGTTTGGGGCGATTGTGGTGAACGCCACAGTGAGTGCGCCGCGAGCAGGCGACGCGCAATTGGTCGCGAACCTCGACGCGCAAGGCGTGGGCTCGGACACACTGACCGAGTCGTGGGAGGTGAAGCTCGCTGGCGTTCGACAAAATCGCGTGGAGAGCACGTGGGTCACCAAAGAAGACGTGTTCGAGCTGACGCCACTCGTGGGTGAGTCGCTCACGGGGTCGCCCAGTCTCACGCTGGAACGTGGATTCGGCGGCACACTCGAAGACGCCATGACTGCGCTCGACCCAGATGTGCTGCACGGTGTGGACGCGCTCACGGCTTGTGTCGAGGTGTCGTCTCGCGTCAAGCGATGGGCCCAATCGCAGCCTGATCGTGCGGCGCTCGTCGCTCGTGCAGAGATTCTTCAAGCGCGCGCAACCGCTCGCTTGTCGCACGAGCTCGGACCGAAAGCAGTCGATTCGGTCGCGACCGCCGCGCTCCGTGTTTACGGTGCTGCCCGCCCCGACGCACCCGCTGCCAGCAAGACGAACGACGACACTTGCCTCGCCTCTGCGACGCGCGATGACGTGGAGGTACTCGATGCAGAGCCAGCACCACGCGCGGGCAGCAGTCTTCCGTGTTGGGACACGTTCGCGACTGACGCAGTTGCGGCTGCGAGAGAGTCGCTCGATCCCTCGCGTCTCGCCACCGCCGTGCTGGCGCTCGCAGACCGCCCTCACCGCGCCGCGCTCATGACAAGCGCGATAGCTGCGTTGCGCGACAAAGTATCGCTCCAGCCAGATGGTTCGATCCGGCTGAAAAATGGGCGCCGTTCTGATCGCGTGATCGTGATGGCTGCGCTCGTGCGCGCCGCGTCGCTTGGTGTCGTGTTGCCCGCGACTGAAGAGCGCTTGGTGGGTTGGCTGTCGGTCGATCGCGACGCGCGCGGAGGTTTTGGATCTCCTGCGGCGACCCGTGCGGTAGTCCGAGCGCTGATTGGTTCGCGTCTTGGTGTCGCTCAGCCGTCTCGCGCAGTGGTGACGGTTGGCGATCGACGCATCGACGTCGCGGTGCCTGCGCAGGGTCGTGTGGTCGTTCCGCTCGACGCGAATGTCACGCGCGTCACGGTTCACAATGATGCGTCGCCCGTGCTCGTGCGATTTTCGAGACCGCTCTTGCGATCGTTTGCGCATCCGCCAGACGCGCTGGCGTCGTCGATGCACCTCGAGGTCGCATGGCCAAGCACGCTTCGCGCGGCTGCAGTGAGCACGTTGCACGTCACGGCCAAAAGCTCCACGTCGGTCTACGCAGTCATTCGCATTCCGTTGCCTGCGGGCGCCACGCTCGCCGAGGCATCAGGAGACGTGCGGCAGATTCAAGGCACTTTGCTCATCCGCTCGACGCTTAGCCCATCAGATTCAGCTTGGGACATTCCCATTCGTTTCGCCTTGCGCGGTGAGATGACGGCGCCCGAAGCGCACGCCACCTCTGACCGAGACGTGGACGACTCGGCGATCGCGCCTGCCTCGAAGCTGGTCGTGCGCTGAAATTCGATCAATCGCCGACGAGGTGCCACGAGAAGGCCTGCCTCGATCCATCGCTCGAGACGATTCCAAACGCGCTCACGCCAAAGGGGCTCGCCTTCTTTCGCGTGATCGCGAGGTGAACAATGTCGCCATCGCTGACGACGGTCTTGGAGAGCGAGAGGCCAAGCTCCGGTGGCTGTCCGCGCAATTGAGCCGAGTCGTAGGTCGTGATCGTCCACGAAGGAACACTGCCATTCGCGAACGCAGCAATGTCGATCGAGGTCTGCTGTCCAAGTGGCAGCTTCACCCCGCGCGCCTGCTGCGGACCGAAGCCAATGTCGAAGCTCACGAACTGAGTGAGCTTCGCCGCGGCTGAAAAATAGGCTCCTGGCAGCGATGGTTGACATGGATCGGCGAGCGCAAAACCGGCCTTGTTCGCCCAGGATCTCTGCACCGTGAACGGGTACGAACTCGGTTGAAAAAACGCGTCGCTCTTGAACTCGCACATGTCACCGACTTCGCCGCCGGCCGCGATCGCAAAACCGATTCCGTCATTCTCGGGGATGGCGTACGCAGGCTTTTGCTCTGGCGCCGGATCGGTGACGGCTTCGATCAGCTCGTGACTCGTCGTGCCTGTGACGGCGTCGATGCCCGAGAGGTTGCCGAAAGATTCGCAGCGAGGGATGACTGCATACGGCACGTCCTTGGCGCCGACCGCAGCCGAGTTGTGATACCCGCCGAATCGTTGGCAGCTCTGCTCGCCTTGCAGGGTGATCGTCGTGCCTGCCGGATAAAAGATCACATAGAGAGTGTTGGCATCCGGTTGCGGGAAATTGGGTTCCGATTTGATCTTGCTAGCGAGCCATTGTTGAATTTGTGCGTCGTCGATGCTCGTCGGCGCACTCTCCGGTAAGCGCGTATGCGGTCCGCCAACGCCTTGCCCAACGCCATAGTCGCTCGCGACTGCACGCCAGTAGTCAGTGCAACCCACCGAGTCGACGAAGTCTTCGACTTGGTCGCGCATGTCGTCGCCCGGAAATGTGATCGAGATGAAGACTGGCATGGAGAGCGTCGGTCCACCCAGGGTGACGACCTGCGGAGCACGGGGATGATTGGCGTCGAAGCTCGCGTCGAGATCGCCCATAAATACCGGGGGCGCGCCACCATCACGCACACACTTGATTCCCTTCGTCACATAAGGCGCGTCTAGGGGTGTCGAGTCTGGCGGGGGTTTGCGCGCGTCCGCTTTGTGATCGAGGAGGCTCGAGTCGGGCAGCGCAAAAGGTGTGTCGTCCCCAAGCGGATCAGATCGCGCGCCGCACGCGATGAGCGCGAACGTGGAAGATGCGACGAGCGACGCTGCGAGGACGACGACGGAGACACGCATGGATCACGCGCAATTTGTCACGCCGAGTCCTTGTACCGCAATGCGCCGCTCGTGTTTCTTCGCCGCGTGGAAGTTTCTCGGCAAGAGTCCAAGCCAGCTTCTTGTAGACTCCCGCGCGCTCCATTGAGTGTCTCACGGCGCACGAAAACTTTTGGCCTCGGCCTCGCGCTGTGCGCGTTGTCGGTCCTCGACATGCGCGTAGCGAACGCAGCCAATGATCCCAGTCTCAAGTGGGAGAGCATCGAGACGCCGCATTTTCGCGTGAGCTACTACACCGGTGAACGAGAAATCGCCGAGCGCATCGTCGACCACGCAGAGGCTATTTATGGCCGGATGGTGCCCGCGATCGGGTGGCCTCCGAGCGAGCGCGTCGAGCTCTCGGTCATCGACCAAACCGACAGCGCAAACGCGTTTGCCTCAGCGCTTCCCTACGATTCGATCCACTTCTTCGCCACCGCCCCCGACGACCTCTCCCCACTAGGAGACGTCGACGATTGGTACGAGGAACTCATCACGCACGAGTTCACTCACGTGCTGCACACTGATCACATCCGCGGCATCCCGGCGGTCGTCAACGCGATCCTTGGCAAGACGCTCGCCCCCAATCAAGTGCAGCCGCGTTGGCTACTCGAAGGTCTCGCGGTCTACGAAGAATCGACACGGACGAGCGGCGGTCGCTTGCGGTCCTCGATCTGGAACATGTTCATGCGCGCCGACGTCCTCGAGGACAACTTCGCGCCGCTCGATGTGTTCACGGGCAGTGTGCGTCGATGGCCGCAAGGCAACCTTTGGTACCTCTACGGATCCTTCTTCATGCGGTGGATCGCCGAGACCTACGGCGAAGACGCGATTCGCGCGATGATCGACGACTACTCGTATCAACTCATTCCGTACGCGGTGAATCGCTCTGTGCGCCGCGCGACGGGCCGCACGTTCGAAGACATGTACCCCGCATGGC
>JAYVXK010000216.1:0-7785 GCA_043785265.1 Myxococcales bacterium
CGCGCGCACGAGACGCTCTGCGGTCTTCGATTCTGCGAGCACGTAACCGACGAACGTGAAGAGCGGAATGGTCACCAAGATCGGCGAGCCCGCGAAGTGTTCGGTCAGAATGTTCGCCGCGATGCGATCGAGATGACGCTGCGTGGGATCAGGATGGAACATCCACGCGAGCTCGCTGGCGCCTCCCATGATCGCAAACAGCGGCGTGCCGAGCAGGGCGAGCGCGACGACGCCTCCTCCCATGATTCCAGCGAACCACGACACGACGCTCACGATCGATCCGATGCCGATCGCAGCGCCGAGCCCGCCTTTCGGCGTCTCTGTCGGCGTCTCTGTCTTGACGGCGGCCATCACGCCACCTCTTTCGGTTCTTCAGGTTGATGGTGTTTCTCGATGTCCGCGTCGCCATGCACGGCGTCGGGATCGACCTTCACCAGCCCCAAAATCGCCAGCACGCATCGCAACAAGAAGCGCAACGCGATCATGAGAAGACCAAACGGAAACACAAAGTCGAGATCGCGAATGAGCAGGCCTTGCGTGTTCTCCCCCGTGCCTGGCACGTTGATGACCGGCAAGCGCGTGAGCTCCGGATTCGATTCGTCCATGAGCTGACCATCAACGTCTTCTTTGGCAAAGTGGTCGGTCCACCCGCCACCGCGCAGCCACTCGTTCCACTCTTTGGGCTTGAGATACTCGTTGTAGTTGTGACCACCGAGCACGACCGTGACGCTCTTCAGATCGAGCGAAGCTTGCTTGCGGAACAGAAAGAGATCGGTGCCGATGCCCTTTTTCGCTTCAGCGAACTTGTCCGAAAAAGGTTTGTCGCAATCTTTGGCCGCGTCTGCCGCGCACGGAATCACCGCGCGCACCTTGAAGCCTTCGATCGCGATGTGATCGAAAAAGCCATACGCTCCCGAGGCGCACACAGCAGCGGCCGCGACCCAGCCGATGACCGCAACCGGAACACGGAGCTTGGGACTGAGAAAGCGCATCGCGACGTCGACATTGATGTGCTTGCCTTGTCCTGTCGCGAGCGAGCCGCCGAGCAGCGCGAGCCACAACGTGAGGCGCGTAGCGAGGCCGCGCAGACCACCAAACAACGTCAGCATCGATGCGGTCTGCATCCAGTTGAGCAAGTTGGAGAAGTACTCGCTCCCTGCGCTCGCAAAGACGCGCCCGAGAGCAATCCCAACCCCAATGCCACCAAACACCGCGAGCGAGCGTGTGTCGTCTTTTTGCGTCCGGGTGACGCGGTACGCGATCAGCCCAAAAACTACAGCGAAAATGATGCAGCGATACACGAGACCGGACATGTCGACGGGGACTGGATTGCTGTCCGCGTCGAGCAACCCCGGCTTGTAGTCCGCGCTCATGCCCTTGAGTGAGACCCACACGCAGAGCGCAGCAATCTCGGCAAAGAGGACGACCGTCACAATGCGCGCCTCGAGCCGCGTCCACGCAAGGTCGAACCGAAGCAGCGGATGCACGACCGGCGCGCTCTCTTTGGGCGCGGCTTTTGGTTTTGCATCGCCTACTTCCGGCGCGACTTTTTCTTCGGCAACAGCTTTCTCCCCCGTCGGGGACTTTCCAGGATCGTCTTCGGGTTCTGCTTTCGCCTTCGCCTTCGCCTCGTCGGCGTCTACGTCTGCTTCTTTTTCGGCAGGCGCGTCCGCTTTGGCTTCTTCCGAAGGTTTGGTTTCGGTCTCGGCATCTTTCGAAGCCGTCTCCGTCGCCTTCGGCTCTTCTGCGGCGTCAGGCTTGTTCCCCTCTTTTTCGTCGACCATCGGCACTCACCCTAAAGCAAAGCAGAGCCGTCGCGGACCAAGAAATGAGCGGGCAAGCCCGGATTAGCGCTTCTGGAGTCCTTCGGTCACTTCGGTGGCGATCATTTCGGCGAGCTTGGCGTAGAGCGCCTCGCCTTCTTGTCGTGTCGCGAGCGCGGGGGCTCCTGTATAGGCGCGATCGAGTCCCATCGCCGCGAACGTCGTCTTGCCGGTCTTGATGCCGTCCGCAAGGCTCGTCTCGATGGGTGCCAGTTGCTCTCGAATGTCGAGCACGCGACCGCCTGCCGCGAGCACGAGTGAGGTCTCGTATTGCCCCGCGTGACAGTTGCCGCGCTTGTACTCGTCACTCAACGTGCGCCCCCAGCGACGCGTGAGAGGACTCGCGACCGAGGCGTGTCCCGCAGGCAGTGACTCAATGGCCGCGCGCACCGCGGCGTCGTGCTCTGGCTCGAGATGGTTCGAGACCAAGCAGACATGCTTGAACCCCGCTGCCAGCAACCCAGTGCAGACTGCACGCAAATACTCCGACAAAACAGCCGCAGGAATGGAGATCGCCGCGGCGAATCCTTGCGCGTAATCCGTCACGCCGTACCCCACACTCGGCGCGATCACAGCATCGACTCCTCGCGCGCGGAGTAGCGCAATCGCATCTGCCGCGGCTCGCTCGCCAATGAGTGTGTCTGTCGCGAGCATCAGGTGAGGTCCGTGCGGCTCGACCGATCCCACAGGCACGAGCGCCGCCGTGCGTTCCAAAGAGAGCAACGCGCGCGCTTCGTCTGTCGTCAGATCGGCCAGCTTCGTCATGCGCGCTTCGCCGCCTCGAGCGCGCGCAACGCCTTGCGGTCGACCTTGCCGCGATCGTTTTTGGGCACGTCTGCCACGAACTCGATGAGTCGCGGATACTTGTGTTTGGCCATCCGCTCTTTCGCGAAGTCCTGCAATTGAGCCGATAACGTGACGCTCGGCTCGAGACCAGGTCGAAGCACCACGAAGGCTTTTGGTTTCTGCAGACCTTCTTCTTCGACGCCAATCACCGCTGCGAGCGCGACCGATGGATGCTTCATCAAGCACTCTTCGACCTCGACAGGCGAGACCCACAGACCACTCACTTTCAAGAGTTCGTCTGCGCGACCGGCAAAATACAAATAGCCGTCCGCGTCTTGTTTGAAGAGATCGCCCGTGCGGCACCAATGCCCGAAGAATGTCTTCCAACTCTTGTCGCGATCGAGCCAGTAGCCCATCGAGACACTGTCGCCTTTGACCCAGAGCACGCCAATTTCGCCGCGCTCGCACTCTTTTGCACCAGGACCCTCGGCATCCTCGGGCAACACGCGCAGCTCGTAGCCCACGACGACTTTGCCGAGCGAGCCCGGTTTGACGTCGCCTGGGCGGTTCGACGCATAGATGTGAAACATCTCGGCAGAGCCAATGCCGTCGAACACATCGCTCTTGAAGCGCTCGTTCCAGCGATTGAGCAGCGCCTCGGGCAACGCCTCTCCGGCAGAAAGCGAGAAGCGAATCGATGACAAGTCGAGGCCTTGCTCGCCCTTCTGTCTGAGGGCTTCGTCGTGATCGAGCAACTTGCCGAGCATCGTCGGAACATTCGTGACGATGGTCGGCTTGTACATCGCGATCGCGCGCGTGAGCGTCTCGGGCGTCGGCCGCTCGCTGAAGAGTCCGACTGTCGCGCCCACCGCGAAGGGAAACATCAAGTTGGTGCCCGTCGCATAACCAAAATACAACCGCGGCACGCTCACACTGATGTCGCCCTCGCGATAACCAACAGTTCGCTTGGCATAGACCTCGGTGTTGAACGCAAAGTCGCGATGAGAATGGATGTTGGCTTTGGGCTCGCCTGTCGATCCGCTTGTAAATAGCCAGATCGCGGGCTCGTCACGATGAGACTTCGGCAGCTCCTCGCGCACGGACGTGTGCGACATGGCCGCGGTGAGATCGGCAAATTCATCGCCGAGGTCTTCTTGCACGTGCTCGCAATCTCCACCTGTCGGCGCATCAGGGACCGCCCACATGCGGAGCACCTCCGCGCCAATCCGCCCTGCGTCGATGGCCTCGCGCAGCGCTTTGTAGACCTTGGGCACTGTCACGATCGCAGTCGCGCGCGTGTACTCCACGAGGGTTTCGATCGACGCCGCGGGCACATCAGGATTGCCCATCGCGACGACAGCACCCGCGGCGAGTGTGCCGAAGAACACCCACGCAAAAGGCGGCACGTCAGGGAGCACAATGAGCACGCGCTCACCCCGTCTCACCCCGCTCGCGAGCAACAGCGAAGCAAACGAGCGCGAACGCATCGCCACGTCCGCGTAGGTCCATCGCTTGTCCCCAAATCTGAGAGCGATCGCGTCGCTCTTTCCCTCGTCGAGCCGATCAAAAAGAAAATAGTCGGCAAGGTTGAGGTCGTCCGAAAACGTCAAAA
The DNA here is from genome assembly GCA_043785265.1 of Myxococcales bacterium. Lineage (GTDB taxonomy): Bacteria > Myxococcota_A > Polyangia > Polyangiales > Polyangiaceae > JANYHY01. Next base: position 4,222 of record JAYVXK010000216.1, read on the forward strand.
TCGATTCGTCAGTCACCCCCTCACCATACCCGACTGCTCCCAAACGGATCACGAAGTGCTATAGGGACGCCCAATGTCGATGAAACGCGCAAAAGAAGTTCGCCGCGGGACCAAGGACTCCGGCAAAGACGACGACGGTTTTTTCTCTCCCAAAGAGCCGGGACGCAAATGGGAATGGGAAAAAGACGTCGGTGCTCACCCCGACGAATCCTTCACCGCATACTCGCCAAGCGCGCGCTTCACGAAGGAAGCACTCGTGGTGCATCCCAAGTTCGGCAAAGGCGTCGTCGTGGACGTCGAGCAACAGCGCGTCGAAGTGCTGTTCGCAGACGGACCCAAGAAGCTCGCCCACGGTTTGAGCTGACACAAAAGAAACGAGCCCCTCGTCGGTGACGACGAAGGGCTGGTCTCGTGAATCGCAGCGAACGGATTATTGCGCGTATTTCACCGTGTCATCGAAGATCTGAGCCGTGAACACCGTGCCGCGCAGTTTGGCGCGTGTGTCGGCGAAGAGCTTGTTCCACTCGGCCGCTTCAGCTGCGGTGGGTGAGTAGTGAGTCATGCGTGCTTGCAACCGAATGAGCGCGGCGTCGTCTTCTGCGCGAATGCGACGCGTGAGCGCCTCGCCAGTGACTCGCCCCGTGTCGATGAGCATCGTCTGCACGTCCGCAGGGAGGCTCTTGAGTTTGGTCGACGAAAAGACCAGCGCGCCGATGCCAATGCCTGCGACGGCATCATTGAGATTGTCTACGCGGCTCGCCCACTGAAGCTGCTCGGCTGCGAGAGGCGGCGCGTTGATGACATTGATCGTTCCACTCGTGAGGCCCGTGAGGATCTCCGGGACGCTCACTTGTTTCGGAGTGATGTCGCCAATGAGCGAGAACAGGACGGGTCCGACGGGATCGCCTGCGAGGTAATAGGTGTTCTTGTGCTTGAGATCAGCAGGCGTCTTCACTTGGAAGCCTTTGCTCATCAAGTGCGCGCGACCCACGTCACCCCAACCAAGTACTTTGAAACCCTGCTTGTCGAACTCTGCGTCGAAGCCTGGTTTTAGCTGGTTTCGTGCGTTGTCGAGTTTGGCCCAGTCGTTGAAGAGACCGGGCATCTGCAGCACGAGCACTTGCTTGTAGACCTGCCCGAGGCCGACAGCCGTGATGGCTGCGCCGTCGAGTTGACCCGTGCGGATCTTGCCCACCATGGCGTTTTCGTCGCCCTGTTGTCCATTCCAGAAGAATTGCAGCTGAACATTGCCGCCTGAGCGATCCTCGACGCTCTTCTTCCAGAGCTTGAAGACCTGACCCCATGGCGACTCGCCAGGTGCCAATGTTCCAAGCTTGAGAACAGTCGGGTCGGCTTTTGCCGAACTGGTAACCCCAAGCAGCATCGCCATTGCAGCGAGCATGACTACGACCTTGCGAAGCATCATCACCTCCGAGCTCGACCAGACCCGCTAAAACGGGAGATTGCCCGAGCTATGGACGACTCGGATTACTGGGGGATTCACCCCGACGGTAGGGAAAAGTCACAACGCACCGCGTTAGTCTTGCGCGCGATGGCCAATTTGCCTTGTTTTGGCTGCGATCAGAAACCGCAGTCGTCCATCTTCGCTTTGCTCAATGCACGCTTTGCGCGGCGTTTGGCGATGGTATTGGTGAGTCGTTGCTCCGGATCGGGATCGTTGGCCGAGAGCACTTCGTTGAGGAGCTTCTCGTAGAGCGGCTTGTCGCCCTTGATGCAAGCAAAGCGGGTCGCGTAGTTGAGCTGCACCACGAGCGCCTTGCGTTGCGTCTTTGCGAGGGCGTCCTCGAACATCTTCTGCGCCTGATCCATCTCGCTCATGGCCGTGCGTGCGTGATAGGCGCCGAGCGCGACTTCAGCGGAGTAGTGGTTGTATTCGGGGTCGAGCTGAAAGGCCTTCTCGAGCAGCGCGATGCCGATGAACAAGTCGCCGATCATCGCGGGGTCGTCTTTGGACACATTGACGCGCGCGAGCCACGCGTAGCCAACCCAAAAAAGATTTTGCCCGTCGTCCTTGTCGTCGAAGTTGTCGTCGAGCCACTTCTTGATCGTGTCTTCATTTTTCTTCGCCGCGTCGAACCCATCGGCCGAGTGCGAGAGTAATTCTAGCCCGTAAAACACGGCGCGATCGTAAGCCATGCGCGCGCGTTTCTTGTGGTAGTCGGCGGCGTCGTCGTCATTGGCGACGGTTGCAACTTCGTAGTCGTCTTCTGCGAACGCGAAGCCGTAACCGACCCACCCCTTGGTGAGAAGAAAGAGCGCATCCTCGTTGTTGGGAGCGAGGCGGTGCATGCCTTCGAACTGAGCCAGTCCTGCGCTGACGGCGCCGCGCGCAAGTTCGTAGTCACCAATCGAGTCGAGCGCACCCGATCCGTTTCGTGTCGCCGAAATCTGTCCGTTGGTGAGCATCGCCTTGATGCATCCAGTGGAAGAGAGCGAGATGCCGAGTGCGAGAGCGAACGTGACGAGTTTGGCGCGCATGGAAGGGGTGTAGCGACCCGTGGCAGATGGAGTCAACCACTGCCGCGTCAGGGCACGATTTTACTAGCGCATGACGGCGCGGACTTTGACTTTCACTTTGTCGTGACCCTCGACGAATTTGTCGATCGGGATGATGGCGCGGGTGAACGACAAGTAGCTCTCGGGGGAGACGTCGCTTGTTGCGGGGCGCAGTGCGTCGAGCGCGAAACTCGGCAACCGCGGAGCGACGTGACCATGAAATGTGACGCCCTCCATGGGCACTTTGAATTGCACGACGATGGTCTGCGGACTCACATTCTGTCGCGTGGCATTCGCGAGCAGCTGGTCGAGGTTCTCTGGCGCCGCGGTCTCTGGTGTGACCTCGTATCCGGGGACGATCTCCACTTCGACGTCTTTGCCGGCGAGCTCGTTCGGCATCGCGATCTCGACGGTGCGCGTGATCTCCGCGCCGCTGAAAGGCAGCAAATGCAGCAAAAAGCGGGCTTTATCGCCGCCATCGACGATGGGGTCGAGGACATCGACACCGCGCAGACGCAAGAGCTCTCGCGCGTAAGTGATCGTGATGACACTGTCGACGCCATCGATGTGAACATTCTCCCACGGATTGTTGAGTGCCTCGCCAAGGACACGCACCACGCGTGACTGAAACCAATCGCCTGTCTCGGGCATGCCGCCGATCGCCAGACCAAAGTCTTCGACATCGACCGCTGCGTGACCATGCACACGCACGTGCGACTTCATGCTCCATGTGATGTCGCGATGATCGCTGACGGTGGCCTCCATGACGCCGCCATACACAGATGCCACGAGCGACGCGCTCATGAAGCGTTCTTCTGCGACCTCGACACTCCAATTCGTTCTCGGCGCGCCCGCCACGCCTTTTACTTCGACATGAACCGGAAATGTTGGCGCTACTTTGGTCTCGTCGACGACGACTGCGCTCTGACGATCGTTGACCAGCGCGCCAAGTGATCGCGTGGCTTCACCCACCTTGAAACTGTGCTGATCGCTCGCATAAATCCACAGCACGCGACCGAGCGCCGCGGGGAGCGCACTATCGCCAGC
>JAYVXK010000217.1:0-22840 GCA_043785265.1 Myxococcales bacterium
GTCTGTGCCACGGGACGAACTCGCGTCCTAGCATGCGCGTGACGCCTCCCCCTTCCAGGAGTTCAATCGACTCGAGCGCACCATGGAGCGTTGAGAACATCATCCATGTGAGCGCGTTCGCGTTCCGGTTGCGCGTTACAGGGCCCGTGTGGCGCGTGTTAAGCAGCATGAGGTCCGCAACCGAGGCCATACGTTCGCAGGCTGTGAGCGCCAGAAGGAATCCTTGAAGGATGGGCTCGCCGCGCGGACCGAGTTGTTTCGTGAGCGCAGGTACATCGCGCACTTCAACCCGTACGGTGAAGCCCTGGCGGAGCATCAGAAAGACGCCATGGCCAAGGTTCACCTCTTCGATACCGGCCTCCGCGTTGCTCATCGGTGCAATGATGCCCGACGTCGCGCGTCGCGCGAAGCTGACCGGAGAACTTCGGCGCCGGGCAAAGGCTCGCTTCACGAGTTGGCCGATCCTTGAGGCCGCACGCCGGGCGCAGTCGAGGATCGTCCGGCGAACGGCGGCTGACCTCAGAGCGTCGCTTCGCTCCAATCACGATCGCCGAACCGCGCCCGTCGGGCGAGCGAGGAGTATCAATCGATCGGCCGCGATGTGCGACGCCAGTCGCACTCTGAACGGTCGCGTTTTGACGATGGCGACGACGTGCGCCGTTGCACGACGTTCATCGCGGCGGATTCAGAAAATCGAGCGCGCCATTGGCCTCATGGTGTCCGTCAAGGACGCGCTTGTAGTGCGCGAGCCGCTTCGCTGTGTGCGTTGTCTGAGTTGGCGGCGCGTTCTTATACATCGGCCCAGTCATCCCAATGAACTGACCGAACAGCAGCAAATCTACAATGTCGGTGACCTTCGGATCGTTTGTGTGGTGCGCGTTCATTGGAGCTTGGTGCCCCGCATTGCTTGCGAGCATGTCGAGGTCGGCGAGCAGCGAGGTGCAGTCGTCCAAAAGCGGACGCGCCGTCTCAAGAGTCAAGTTGCTCGCGTTTGCCTCAGTCCTCTCGTATCGGTGGGCGTGGTAGTGCCGAGTCTCCTGCAGCGGCTCGAGCTCACGGTCAAGTCGCGCGATGAGTGCGTCAAAGTCGTGTCCGTTGGGGGTCTCTCGGCTGGCTGCAATCGCACAAGGAAAGAGTCTGCCGAATGAGGCGTCGCGAGCGGCTTGAAGGCCCGCATTTGCGCTCTTCTGTAGCGAGTGAGCGGACCGAGGGTCGGGGTCGCCAACCCAAATTGGGGGATCGATCTTCTCGGCCTTCTTCAGAGGGCGCGACAGTGTCGTGTGTTCGGCATTGAGTATTCTAATTACCCCCCCCTTCGAATAGAGCGCTTTCGTCCAACTTCCGAGATCGACATACGTTTTTCCCAGTTCCCCGACCATCATGTTCCAGAGTGGAGCGTTGTAGAGGCGGAATGATTTTCCCGCGGTCACCTCCAAGAGGGCTTTCTGAATGGCATCGACGAAGTCGAATCGCTGGCGAATGTCGAAGAGCGTCGCGTTCGCGTTTTCAAACGCCGCAGTGGCGACATCGGAATAGCGACCACGCTTAGCTGTGACTGAGCTGCGCCCGGTCATCTCGACTCATCCGCGGTTGGCTCCACCCAGCCTTGCGCCCGCAGCGTGCGCACCAGACCATCCGTAACCTGTTTCCACCCAAACCACGCTTCGATGTTGGCGCGCGGAACGAAGTAGGTCGTGCGCACGCCGCTTGGGAGTTCGCTCGAGATCGCCAGGATGCTCTCGTTACAATCCTTCGCCTCGATGCGGCCGTGGTAGCAGACACCGATCCCCCGGCGAGCTGCGAGGATCACGACAGAACGATGATCGCTGTGAGGATGGCTCGCCTCGTCAACGAACGCTTGGAACAGGGGCAAGAGTCCAGGCTGCAGGACCATGCGCATACGTGGGCGTAGTCGCTCGCTCAAGGCATCGCGGAGGTAACCCGTCATCGTGTCCCCCTCGGACTCAGCAACACGTTCAACGTCGCGCTTTAGCTTCGTGGGAATGCGAAATGTGACCGTTTCGGTATCTTCGTTAGTTGCCATACTGCAAAAGATAGTATGCGTCTGATGGGCGTGCAAGCGGTCCGGCGGGTCAGCGGGCTCTGGCGAATGATGTCGCTCACACGAACCGGGATGCAATCCATGCGTGCCTCCCCTCGTCGCCGTCCTCGACTGTGCGCGCGCGGACCAAGAAGGGACGGCGTTGCCACCTCGTGAAGACGAGATCGGCCTGAACGGGATTCCTGTAGTTGCTGCCGCACGCTTGCGTGGGGCCAAAGCGGTTGGTCCGCCGCCGCGCATTTGAGGGTTGCCACGACACTGTGGCGGGTCGTCACTCCCAGGCGCTACCCTCCGCACGGTGGGACAGAAGAGCAACACGGAGACGATCGTCGCGATTCTGAAGGCGTTCCTCGATCAGCGGACTTGGAAGCAAGCTGACCTTGCTCGTCACGTCGGTGTGATGTCCGCCACGCTCCACAAGAGACTCGAAGAGCTCCGCGCGAACGGGATCCCGCTCGAGAGCGAGCGAGAGCACCCGCACGTGTTCTGGAGCGTCCCGAAGAGTTGGTATCCCGGTGGAGTCCTCTTCAGCGGTGAGCAGGTCACGCAGATCTTCCGGCAGCTCTCGCGCTTGCCGAAGAGCAAGGCGCGCAATCAACTCATCGAGAGCCTTCTCAAGTTCCTGCCGAGCGCGGAGCCGCCAGCGTCGATCATGCCGGCTGCGACCACGGCGCGCGAAGAGCAATACTTGCCCGTCATCGAGGACGCCGCGCACGAGAAGGTCGCGCTGCAGTTTCGCTACTTCACCACCGCGCGCGGCAACGAAGCGACGCGGCACGCGTCGGTGCATCGCGTGTTGCTCGGACCTCCCGCGCGGTTCGTCGCCACGTGCCACCGCAGCAACACGTTGAAGTGGTTCCGCGTGGAGAGCGTCTCCGACGCCAAGCTCGACAAACGCGAGGCGTTCCGCGACGCCGCATCCAAAGACGTCGACGCGTATCTCCGCGCGAGCCTCGACGGCTTCCACGACGGAGGAGCTCCCGTGGTGCACGTCTTCTTCGTGAGCGATCCCGAGGCGCGTTGGGTCGCGCGCAACTTGCTCGAGGAGATGCGATCGGAAGAAGTCCCCGGCGGCATACGCGTCGTAGCCGAGACGTCGGCGCTCAACCGACTCGCGCGTTTCGTCGTGGGCCTCGGAGCGCTGGCCAAGCCGCTCACACCCGCGCTCGAGGTCGAAGTCGCTTCGCTCGCCAAGGGCGCCCTATCCTCGATCGCGGCCAAATAGAGGTGAATTCGCGCGCGGAGTGAACACTCGCGCAGCCGTGTCCATTTGGTGCGACCGATCGGAGAAACCGAGGTCGCAGAGTGAGTCTCGTGAACGACACGAACCTCATTCGATTCCCCGATCGCGCGCGCGCCGAGCGAGAACGCATCTTGGACATCGCGGCAAAGGCCGTCCCACTCTTGCAGGCGGCGATCGCCGCGGGCAACTCCGCGCTCGTTCGCGATCTGTTCGCGGTGCTGGGCGATGTCGCCGAAGACGCAGACGCGATGTCGAGGCTCGCGTCGATCTCGATCGAGGACGGAAAGATCGTGCCGATGTCCAAGGGCTCGCCATGAGCGCTGTCGGCCTCTCGAAGTCCAGGTTCGTCGCGGGCCTGCAGTGCCACCGCGCGCTCTGGTGGAAGGTGCACGATGAGGACGCGCCCGAGCTCGCGACCGGCCGCGAGCAGCAGGCCATCTTCGATCAAGGCACGCGCATCGGCGAGTTCGCACGAGAGTATGTTCCCGGCGGAGCGCTCATCGATCTCCCCTACTCGGATTTCGATGCGCGCATCGAGGCGACCCGTCGAGCGATCGACGCGGGCGCGAACGTGCTCTACGAGGCGTCGTTTCGAGCGGACGACGTCTTCGTATCCGTGGACATCTTGCATCGATCGCCGAATTCGCGCGGGTGGACGGTCTCGGAGGTGAAGTCGACGACCTCCGTGAAGCTCGCGCACATCCCCGACGCCGCCGTGCAGACGCACGTGCTCCGTCGCGCCGGGCTACCGATCCATCGTACCGAAGTGATGCATCTCAATCGTGCGTGCCGACATCCCGATCTCACGAACCTGTTCACTCGAAGCGACGTGAGCGCGCAGATCGAGGAGCTTTTGCCGGCGGTACCGAGCGAGGTGAGAGCCCAGCTCGCAATGTTGCAGAATCCAGAGCCGCCACACGTGGAGCCGGGCGATCACTGCACCGCGCCGTACGAGTGTCCGTTCCTCGAGCGTTGTTGCGGAGCCAGCGATGCGCCTTCGAGCGCGGGCGAGGTCGTCATCGAGCACGAGCTGCGTGAGGTGCTCGCGGAGCTACGAGCTCCGATTGCCCATTTGGATTTCGAGACCATCAATCCCGCAATCCCCGTTTGGCCCGGGTGTCGGCCGTATGACCAAGTGCCCGTGCAGTTCAGCGTGCATACCGAGCCCACGAGATGGGGAGCGAAGCCCACGCACGTCGAGTGGTTGGCGTCGGGCGCGGAAGACCCTCGTCGCGATCTCGCACGTGCGCTCGTCGACGCGCTGTGTGGCGCGCGGACGATCATCGTCTATCACCAGCCCTTCGAAGAGGCTCGATTGCGCGAACTCCAAGAGGCGGTGCCGGAGCTCGCCGAAGAGCTCGGAGACATCATCGAGCGACTCGTTGATCTTCTGCCGATCATGCGGACCTATGTGGCGCATCCCGGCTTTGGGGGAAGGTTCGGATTGAAGAGAGTTGCTCCGATTGTCGTCCCGGGTCTGCGTTATGAGGATCTACCCATCGGTAACGCAGGAATGGCGAGCCGGACGTTGCAAGCGATGCTGCTTGGACCGAAGGCGGACGTTGTGAACGACGCGAGCATGCGGGCGTCACTGCTCGCGTATTGTGGACAGGACACACTGGCAACGATGGGTGTCCTCGCGTGGCTGAGAGAGGTCGCGTGATGGTTGATCTGCCGCCGTCCCTGCGTCGTTGGTGCGGTGCCCTCGGGAACGAGGACGCACACGCGCTCGCGCAGGCTGCCGCAAAACCCGGCGTTGGCCGCCTCCTACGGCACTCCGCGAAGATCACTCCGACGCTCGTTCGCTAGCTCGATCGAGTCCCCATGCCGCTGCGTCACCCCGCGGTCTTCGCCGTGCTCGCGGACCTCGAGATCTCCGAGGGTCGATGGAAGCGAATCGAGGCTGACCTCGTCGCGATGGACGACCCGCGTCGTCGAGCACTCACGCGCCTTGCTCGGTCGATTGGCGACCGTGGCGATTTCTGGGATCTCGTCGAGAAGATCCGCGTCGCCGCCCGCGAGGAGCATTGGACTGCGCCCGACCTTGGCCCCGATTTCCTCCACCTCGGTAGCGCAGCAGCGATGCGCCAGGAAGGGCGGAGCATGCGCAACTGCCTCGCAACGATGGTCCCCGAGGCAGCGGCGGGGGGGTCGACGTTCTTCCGCTGGCTCGGTCCCGAGCCGGTCGACGTGCACTTGCGTCGGGTCGAAAGCGGTTGGGGCCTCGCAGCTCTAGGTGCTCCTCGCAACGCGCCACTCCCACGATCCGCAACGGCCACGGTCGAAGAGTTGCTCCGCGGAGCGCTCGGCGAGGCCGCTCTCGATCCGCCCGCTCTTGGTGCCGACGTCCTCGCAATCGCGGACATCGGCCGCACTCACTTCGACGTCGCGACGCGCAGGGCCATTTCTTCCGTGTTGTGGGGCGTGCACCGACGCAAACTGAAGACCAACAACGCGTGCATCTTCGGCGCAGGCCATCGCTACGTGCAGTTCTGCGTGAATCAGCGCCGACGATCTCTCCGGGGAGAGATCGCCGCCCACAAGTTCTGCCCCGAGAACGCCTCATGGCTCACCGAGTCTGCGGTGGACCTGCTCGATCGCTGCGCGTTCCGCTGGCCAAAGCCGGAGCAGAATTTCGCCCGCGAGTTCGCCGTGCGGAAGCGGAAGGACTGCGATCGGCTCGCCGATTTCGTTTGTGGTCTACACCACGAGCTCTGGAGCCACCCGGCGAGTGAGCCGCTCTCGATTGGTGTGATTGGCGAAGACGAGTCGGAGAGCGAGGAAGGGTGTCGACTTGGCGGTTGCCGCTGGTTCTCGGCGGGAGGAGCCACGGAGATCGACGGCGACGTTGGCTAGGTTGTTGGTGTGCAGACTAGGGCTTCGCCGTTTTGGTACATTCGGCGTCAGCGAGCGCTATCGCCATCTCGGGAGCGATTTGCATGATGAGGGTGCGAAGCGTCTCGACAAGCAATCGGTCCATCGGTTCGATCCTCGCCTTGAGCATCATCGCCAGGTCCTCGCCGTGGCCTTCGTAGAACTCCTCGACTTGCTGGCGCATCGTGGGGGCGAGCATGACGAGCACGCGGTCCTCGTAGGCCCACTTTGTCGGGCTGTCGTTTAGAGTTGGGAGGAGCATCGGCCTCACTAGATTGGCGAGGTACATCGTCAAGGGCAGCGAGTTTCCACCGAACGCTGGGAGATCTCCCCGATGGAAGACGCGGAGTCGCGCAGCGGCCATCGGGGTAGGCAACACCAGTCACACTTCGCGCGCAAGTATCGATGTCGAGAGCGCCGTCGGCGGTCCCGTCGCAGCGTCGAGATGCCGGCATGAGACTGCGTGACGCGATAACGATCGAACCTTGAAGCGAATCGTCAGGAAGCGCTCAAGACGCCGGCGCTCGGCGTGGACCACTCGTCATCTCCTCGACCACGAGAGCAAGTTCGTTTACCAGACGCCGCAGTCCGTCCGTCTGCTCGCCCTGACGGAACGCCGTGACGAGCGAGCCGTAGTACCAAGCGATTTCTTCTTTGCTCGCGTTGAAGCGAGGCCAAAGGCGCTCCCCGAGTTCGCGAAGATCGGAGACGATGGCGCGCGCATTGTGCAGCTTGTCGGCGGCAGAGACGATCTTGACCGACGCTGGGGCGTGCGCTGCATGGGCAATGTACGCCTCCTTGCGTTCGCGCCACGGCGGCTTCGGAATGATGTCGGTGTCGGTGCATCCCTTGACGATCGCGAACACTGCGTCGCCGTATCGCTCGCGGATGTCTTGGGCGACTCTCTCGGCATCCACCTGGGTCGGTTGGTCCTCGACGGCATCGTGGAAGAGCGCGCCGATGGCCTCCACTTCGGTGCCGCCGTACTCGAGAACGATGCTGGAAACCGCGAGCACGTGTGCGACGTATGGAATCCTTGTGCCCTTGCGTGCTTGAGTGCGGTGGATACGGGCGGCGTCGAGAAGAGCCACGCTGAACTCGTGCGAGAGCAGCAGAGGGAAATCAGCCATGGCGGAGATACTGAGTGATCGCGAAACAGAAGACCAGCCGTCCGTGGAGCCGCTGGGTCCGATTGGCTCGATCCTCTCGCAGCCCACGGCCGGCCATCGCACTAGAGGTGAGACCGAACTCCCCGTGTATTGGCTCGCTCCTGTATTCTGGCAGGAATGAGCGCCTGGATCGTCAAGGGTCGACCCTCGAGAAACGACCTCTCGGAGATGCTCCAACCCAACGTGGAAGAGGAGTGGGTAACGCGACGGCCGCCCCGAAGCTGGGCTGCCGGCGACACTGTTTTCATGTGGAAGGGATCTCCAGCCCTCTGTGTGCTCGGTTTGCCTCGCAGTCGCCAGTACGTGGCGTCGCGATAGTCAGTCTGATCGTACTTGGGCGGCACGGGGATCTCGCCGACACGCTTGCCCGCATCCTCGCGACGCTGGAGACCCCATGTCCGTTGCCACTCAGCGTGCTTCTCGAGGCCAGATTCGGTGAAACGGTGTGCCGCAAGGAATGGTGTTGCTTCACTTGCCGCTCTGGCGACGAGACCTGTCTTGAACGGCTCGCCTTCGCCAAAGATGAGGTCGGAGGCCTGCGAAAGTCTGCCGACAACATCCGTACTCATGGCTCGCAGAACGGTGGTCACGGTCCTTGGCGACGCTGACTGACGAATCGTCGGTGAGCTCTCGAGCGAGCGCGATGAGCCTATCCCGATGACGGTCCGGCGGAATCGGAACGGACTTCATCTTGGTCCCATCAAACTCGTATCGAAACTTGTCCTCGTCCGCCTGGAGGACCCCTCGGTCGCTCGTCGCTCCTTTGTTCATCATTACCTGCTTCATCCAGAAGCACGCCGTGGAGCTATTGAGATACGCGAGCAGTGCCAGGTGATCGTCTTCTGTCGCACCCTTGGGAAGTTTGATGATGGGGGCTGATTGCTTGAACACCTTTCCACCGCGATCAAGCACAAAGTGATTGTGCGTGCCGTCGTCGTCGCCGCGCACGATGGGCTTGTGGTTGCCCGCGATAAAGAGCTTGTGCGTAGGTGCGAACGACCAGAAGTCCTCGCGCATGCGTCGCGCACTCAACACGTCGCCGCCCGTGAGGTCCTTCACGAACGCTTCGTCGAAGGCCTGGCCAGACTCGATCTCCGCACACGTCACGAAGCGACGACCGAACAACGACGCAAGCTCAGTTGGATGGCGCTCGCCCTTCGCGCGAAACAGCAGGCCGCGTGGCGCAGGTGCAGCGTAGTCACCGAGGATCGCGTGAATCGTGGAGAGGCACGTGCTCTTGCCATTAGCGCCGCCGCCGAAGAAGAACCCGAGCGCGTGCTCTCGGGTAAGACCAGTCAGCGAATAGCCCAGCATGCGCTGGAGATAGCCGACGAGCTCCGCGTCGCCACCCATCGCGCGCGCGATGAACTGCGTCCAGACTGGGCACTCCGCTGCTGCGTCGTACACCACGGGCGCCACCTTGGTGATGAGGTCTGCGCGTCGATGCGGACGCAGGTTGCCCGTTCGCAGATCGAGCGTTCCATTCAAGACGTTGAGCAGCTGGGGATCTGCATCAAGCGCGTCGTGGCGAATCGAAAGTGTGAAGATGGAGCGCGCGAGCGTGAGCATCGCAGCAAACCGTCGCTCGTTCTGCGAGCCGATACACCACCCCAGCACGCGCTCCGCGTCCTTTCTGGAGGTTGCCGCAGCTTCGCTCTGAGGCGCGGCTGCGAACACTTGATTCGCGACGGCGAGTTCGGCGAGCGCTTCCTCGACCAATCGCCGCGATGTCGCGGTCGCCGCGCGCATGGCCGCTCCAGTATCGTCCAGCTTCCAGCACTTGCCGTCCCAGGCGATCCAACGTGACCACGCGCCAACGAAGCGCAGGTCGTTGCCGTGCAGTTCGACGAGGCGCTCCGCGTTGCGCATGTCGGTACAGCGATGAGTGACTCCGTCGTTCATGCCGCCACCTCCGAAGCTGCTCGACGGCGAAGCGCCCTGAGTGCAGCAGGTTGTTGCTCGACCGCGACACGCAAAGCGTCGAGTGGGATCGCTGCGATGAGCTCACTCGTGGACCTCGCGCCGCAGTGAGCGTGCGAGCACACAAACGCACCCAGTCGCGCGGAACTTGTTGGAGGCATGAGCACTGTGCTCGAGTCATCGCCGTTGCCACGGCCATCAGAGTGTTCCTGCATCCATGGACATCGCACCGCGTACTTACCGTCGGGCAACGCGCGTCCGATCCAACCCGCAGCGGCAAACGCGACGCCGAAGAACGAGTCCGCGACGGGACCCACTGGGGTAACGGAAGCTGGGCGCGCGCGATCGCGCGATAGGTCAATGAGCCACTCGGGCATCTCCGCCAACGTTGTCTCGCTGGGCAGCGCGCCGACGTCCCACGCGTATTCGCGGAGCGTGTCGGGATGAATGCTCGGCGCCGCGAGCACGTATCCGCCCGCGGCCTTCATCTCGACGTTCGTGCATCTGCGCAGCGGCCCATTGCGCAGCTTCTGATTGGGCGCGCGAAACAGGTAGTGAAGCCCACCCGAACCCGTGATCGCACGCGGAGTGTGTGGGAGCGAGGAGTGGCCGCGCTCGAGGAGGCCTAGCTCCTCGTCGCCGACCTTGCCGTCGCGCGTGTCGACGTCGAGCACCGTAAGCCCAGACGCGCCGCATGCGATTGCCAAGTTCAAAGTTGATTGTGGCCGAAACCAACTACGGATTAGCGCCTCGTCGGTCGTCGCGTCGTACACGCCACGCGGCACCAGCTTGCCGAACGGCTGCTTGCCTCGCGGCGCGCACGGAAACACATGCCACCCTCGCGCCGCGTAGCGCAGGGCGAGCGCGAGCGGGAGCTCACGCTGCCGCGCGCTGGCTGCCGTCCTCGATGCTCAGACGCTCGCGGGCGATCGAGGCCCATTCGCTGCTCTGATCAAAGCCGATGAAACGTCGGCCCGTGCGCAGCGCCGCGACTCCCGTCGAGCCCGAGCCGCAGAACGGATCGAGCACGACTCCACCTGGCGCGCAGATCGACACCGCCCGCGTCATGATCGAGACGGGCTTCTGCGTGATGTGCACGCGCTCGCGCATCGGCACCGGCGCGCTGGTCCACGTGCCGGGTAGGACGCCGATGTCATGTCCGCGGCCCATAGGACCTTTGGATCCCCACACCACGTACTCGGCGTCGTTGCGGAACCGGCCCATCTGCGGACGCGCAGCGCCGCCCTTCGACCAGACAGCGATGCCGCGCCACACGAAGCCGGAGACCTGCAGCACGTCAGTCACTGTTGGCAGCTGTCGCCAGTCGCTGAACACGCACGCGGGCGCGCCCGTCTTGAGCACGCGATGCGCCTCGCTTAGCCACAATCGGCACCAAAGGAAGAACGCGCGCTGATCGCGATTGTCCCCTTCGAACGCCGGTCCATAGCTCGCCGAGCCCGAGCAACCGTCCAGCGACCAGAAACAAATCTTTTTGTTGTAATAGAACCTATGGCGACATACGTTCACGGCCATGCGAACCAGCATGCTCTCCGACCGCGAGCGCCTCGCGGTGCAGACGTACCTGTCGCGCCTCTATCAGGAGCTCGGAAGCGATCAGGCGATCGGCCTTCGCATCGGTGCGTCGCAGCAGTCCGTGAACAAGGCTCGCTTGTACTCGGTCGCCGGACCGACTGTGGCGATGGGGCTGTACGAGTACTTGAAGATGTCGCGCGAAGAGTTCCTCGCCAAGTACGCGGTGCCGGAGAAGGCGCTGATCCTCGACCCGAAGAACCCGGACCACTACGCCGCCGTCGTGCGCGCGATCGGCACGTCGATGAATGTGCCGCCAGACGAAGTCGAGTCGTTTCTTACCGCTGCGCGAAGGGGCGGACAGGTGTCGCTCGAGAGAGTTCCCGGCGCACTCGAAGCGTTCCGAATGACCAGGGCCGCCGCCGGGCGTGGGTCACGCGATGAGGATCTCGACGGACTCGAGAAGCGCACAGCGCCAAGGCGGCGACGGAAGTGAGCAACTCGCGGACGCGGCGCCGTCGCTTCGATCGAGGCGTTCCGAACTGAGCTATCCTTCCCGCGTGCGCTTCGTTCCGCCGCTGAAGCTCGTGCTGGTTCTGCTGATCATCGGCGGCCTGTTCGTCCTCGCGGGTGTTCAACAACTATTCGACGGCTTCAAGCCGGGCGCCGGCTGGACCGAGCTGCTCACTGGCATTGTGCTGCTCGCGCTCGGCCTCGTCGGCGTGCGACGCTACCTCCAACGACTCGACGAAATCGCCGGAGATTTTTCGGCGAAGAACGATATTCGCCGCACGCCCCCCTGGGAGCGAAAGACGAAGCTGTGAGCTACGGCCCGATGAGCTGATCGAGCGCGTTGAGCTCGTCGCGAACACTCGCCCAGTCCGTCGGTTCTCGCTTCGCGCTCGCGTCAAGGGCCTGAGACAGCCACGTCGAACGGTCCTTCTGTTCGTGCTCGAGTTGATCGACGTCGATATCGAACTTCGCGAACGGCCACCCCTTGCGGACCGCTTTCACGCGGTCTGCCATGGCAGACACCAACCTGCGATTGAAGTCCTCCACTTCGCCGATGAACTCCGCGACCGAGAACACGCCGTGCCCATGGGCGCTCGCCCAAACCGGCTCCCCATTGAAGACGCAATCATGGTTGTCCCACGCGACGTGAACCACGTCGCTCGTTCGCCACAACCAGATCTGGGGACCGCGCGGGAGGTACAACGAGTCGAGGCGGCGATCAGCGCTCCACCTGGTGGCGAGGTCGCGCCGCTCACTCTCTGCATCGGACATCGTTGAGTCAATCAACTGGGTTTGGACGCGCCAGCGCCAACTCAACCAGTCTTGCGCCGGCTCGAGCCTCCGTGCGATGTCGTCGGGCACGGTCTCCAAGACTGCCGGAAGTATGCTGAGTATGTCCTCCCAAAGGCGCACGACTTGATAGTCGACATAGACAGAACCGTCTTGGGCTTCGCGATACCGGAATAGCTCGTCGCCTCCGAGCGCCATCCAATACCAACCATCGGTGAGCCCGAACCAGCTGAGCGTCTCGTTGCCCGGAGTGCCCCACGGAACGATCTGTTCGATCTCGCGCAGGCGAAAGTCGAACAGCGGAGACCGGGCGGTCCTCATCGCGACGAGCTCATATTTGTGCCGCTCGACCCGGTCACGAGCGCAAACATCTCTTTGAAGTCCTCGAAGCATGCGGCGCAGACCCAGTGGTTTCCATCGCTCGTCACCCAGCCCTCGTGCAAGGTAACCAAGTCACCGCCTTCCCTGAATTTTGCGGTGCAGAACACACAATGATCGTGATCCCACGTCGGAGTCGACGCCTTGTATTGACGCCACGATAACGTCTTTTTGGCGAGCCACTTCTCCTGTCCCATTAGGCGCCAGTCATTCTGCTCGACCATCTCGACTCCTGACGAGCGGGCTCGTTCCAACTGACCGCGCGCACGCCGCTCACAGCTTCACTCGAGCCCCAGCTCGTTGCGTTCCGGCGTCCGCTGGATGTCGTTGCGCCGACCCAAGTCCAAGAGCAGAGGGCAGCCCCAAGAGCGGCCGCTCGATCTCCTGCGGCAAGCGCAGCGAGCATCGCTGTCGGGTCGGCGGTTGGTCTCGTGGTCACAGCCAACGCGGTCACCCACTTCTTGGTGCGAAGGAAGCCCTCAAAGGTCGAGACGAGCTGTTCTGACTTGCAGGTGAACGGCGTGGGCGCAACGAAGGGCTTCTCGGTCAGCGCGAACGAGAAGGAACCATTCGCGAGGAGCTCGATGCGAAGCATGTCGCAGTCCCACTCCATCTCGCGATGTTGCGACACGAGAAGGGTGTGCATCGATGTCGCTCCGTGGACGAGATCCCGATACGGGGCGCGACCGATGTGTTCGCACAGGTGCCTCAACTTGGCGAACGAAGGCGTGTTCGCCTCGAGCCGCTGGTAGAGTTCCGCGCAAACCGCCCAACCTCGCGACCGCACGATGAGTGGGTCCCAACTCACGCCGTAGAGACTACCGCAAGGAACGCACGCGAAGGTCTCGTGAGAGCGGATCACGTGCATCACGCACGTTCTTCTCGCTTGCCGCCGGGTGTTCGCGGCGCTTCCATTCCGGGATGGACGCGGCGCTGCTCGAGGGGATCGCGGACGCGCTCTATCGCGAGGTGGGTGAAGATCCCGCCGACGCGGTGTCGCCGGTGCGGCTCGCGCGGGCGCTCCTCGGGCGCGACGCGGTGACGATCGTTCCGCGGCACGCGCTGCGTGGGGACACCGCGATGCTCGTCATGGTCAACGATCGATGGCGCATCGTCGTGCGGCGCGACGTCGTCGACGCCGAGCTCGGTCACACGATCGCACACGAGCTCGCGCACTGGGCGCTGCGTCGCGAAGGCGAGCCCGACACCGAAGAGGCGTGCGACTACCTCGCCGCCGCGCTCGTCGCGCCGTCGCGCGCGTTCCGTTCCGCGATGCGCGCGCACGGCACTGATCTCGCTGCGCTCGCCGACGACTTCCGCACCACGCAGAGCCTCGTCGCACTGCGTTGGGGCGAGAGCCACGGCATCCCACTCGCGCTCGTGCGCCCCGGCCTTGTGCGTGTGCGTGGCCAGCTCGAGTTCGTCTGGCCCGACGAGCAAACGATCACGCGCTGGGCGAACGGCAGACCGCCGCGCGGAGTCGCGAAGACGAGACTCACCGATGATCGGCGACGCGTAGTGCTCGTGCACGAAGAGCTGATCGACGAAACCTACGACGACGTGGGCTGATCGTGGACGGCTCACTACGGCTCCGCGTGCTACAACAGACGCATGACTCGCCGTGAGATCGCTGCTGCACTTGCAAGTCTTCCCGAGGATGAAAAGCTCGACTTGCTTGGCGAGCTTTGGGATTCGCTCGAACACTCGGGACCGATCCCCGAATGGCACAAGGACGAGCTCGATCGTCGCCTCGCAAAGACCGAAGGCGAGACGCGGACGTCCTGGACTGAAGCGAAAGCACGTATCGTCGGATCGAAGTGACACTCGCGCTTCGTAGCGAGGCGGAGGCCGACATCTTCGACGCGTTTCGTTGGTACGAATCCAAGCGGGCGGGCCTTGGCCACGCGTTCGTCGACGAGGTCGATGGTGCCTTCGAGCGGATCACTCAAACGCCGACAGCGTTCGCATTGGTGCATCGCGACGTGCGGCGCTTGGTGCTTCGACGGTTTCCCTATGTCGTCTACTTTCGCGAGGTGGACGATATCGTGGAAGTGGTCGGAGTCCTGAGCGGCCGCCGTGATCTCGGCACCATGCGCAAACGTGCTTCGACGAAATGAAGAGCGGCTTACCCTGAGACTACTGAAGCTTGAGTCACTTCTGAGTCGGCGAGTACGTCGCGCAGACGCTGCCGTAGCATATCTCGACCTGCGCTCGAGAGCCGCGCCACGTGCCGATGTTCACGTACACGAACAAGGCGTCGTGTATGGGTCAGTTCCGGCGTTCGCACCACACGTCGCGTCTTCCGCCAAGACATCGGGCACTCCAGAATCGAAGCTCGCGCTATTTGGGGACGCAACGTCCCCGAAGGACGCGTCACTCATTTGCGCGACGGTGCCCGTGCCGCACGCGTAGGCGAAGAACCCTCACGCGAAGATCGTCGATATGCTCGAGTCCAGCGCCCGTGTCACAGGGCACAGTGCTGAGTGTTCGAGTCCAAGCCGCGCGTTTGCACGAGCAGATCCTTCGCACAAGTCACCTGAACTTCGTACGTCGAGCTTCCGAGATAGTCTCGCATCGCTGCGCCGAATGACATGTCGAGGCAGTCCCCCGAGCGCCTGCACTTCGAAGGAGGCGCCGGACCGGATACGACAACCAAACCGCAGTCGTCGAGCGGCGAGAAGGAGCCGCACACCTGTGAATCCGGGAGATGCGCCACCGGTGGCCCCGGGAAATAGGGCGTCGCCGCGTCCCAAGGAAAAGGATGCACGACATACTCGGCCACGTTCGCTCCGCTCACGAACTTCACGTCACAGTCGTCCAAGGGGTATCCGGAGATGTTGACACCAAAGCCATGCGTTCCCGAGTCGGCGACGGCCGAGCCCAGTCGGTAGTCAATGACGGTCTCGCAGACCGGGCCCGCCATTGTTCCCGTTGATGCGCATGCCGCGCTCAGTGTGATGGCTGCGACGAACCCGATGCTCAAGCAAACGATCTTGTGGCGGTTCACTTGGGCACCGCGTTGATCCTGCCGCAACGGGCAGCTCGCGCAAGATCTGTTCGACCACGCTCTGCTTCGGAACGAATGCGCGTCCCGTGATAACGCCGGGTCGCGAGGGAATGCCATGCCTGCGAGCTAGTTGCAGACGCTGGTGCCAGCTTCTGCGCCCGGAGGGAAAGTATACGTGCACGCATGCGAGCAGCAGTCGTGCCCGTTGGGCGGGCACGGTGAGTTCGCGGGTACGCATGAAGGCGCGTCGGACTCGACGTGGTCGGCGGCAGAATCGGAGTAGGCATCCGCACCAGCGTCGACCCCCTGACCCGACTGACCGCAGCAGACAATAGCGCTCGTAGCCGAGAGCAGCGCGGCGCGCACCGAATGCAAGATCATCGTAGCGACACTAGCAGATGGCCTTAGCGACAACGAGACGTTCGCCGGCCCAAGAAGGCCCATCCGTAACGAGCGCGAGTCGCTAAAGCCGCTCGGCAAGCCATCAGCGGCTCTCAAGGTGTCGGATGCACAAGCAAATCTATGGTGTCATCCTGTGACACCTTTGGAAATACACTCTTTCCATGACCAATCGACACCGGCCGATGCCTCCGCACGCGAAGTTCTTGGCGCCTCTTGAGTTACTACAATTTGCTACGTACGTAGCTGAGACCAAGGAGATCACCATGCTCACTTCGTCTCTTCATCCGCGGAGGCCCTCATGAGGCGCCGCTCGTTCATGGGTCGCCGTCGCAACGTGTGGGGTCCGCCGACCGTCTACCAGGCCACGCTCATCGCTCAGTCCGTGAACGAGAGCACAGGTGAACCCTGCCGCGTCTGCGGATCGCCAATCTGGATCGGCGATCCGTGCCTCGGGCGGCACTGGCACGTCGGCTACGCGCATGTCGGGTGCGGCTGGTTCACTCCCGCGGATCTCTCGTACCAAGCGCGCGAAGCCATGCACCGCGTCGCGCGTGACGAGCCGCTCGATCGCGATCAGCGCGAGGTCCTGTTCCGCGAGGGATGGGCCAAGCGCGTGCCGGGCGACATCGAGTGGTCGGAGCGCGGAGCCCTCGTTTACCGACAGATCGTCGACATCATGATCACCGCAACGACTTGGAAGGAGGCCGGATGACTACCGATTATCGAGGCATGTTCGATCGCGACTACTTGGGTGCTTGGGATCTCGAGGGCCGCGACTACACGCTGGAGATCACGCGTGTCGTTGTCGCCGAACTCACCGGCGAAGGCAACCGCAAGACGCGCAAGCCGGTCGTCTACTTCAAAGACGCGCAGAAGGGCCTCGCGCTCAACAAGACCAACGCACGCACGATCGCCGGCCTGTACGGCAACGACACGCGCGCTTGGGTCGGCAAGCGCATCACGCTGTTCGCCACGACCACCACGTTCGGTCGCGAGACGGTCGAGTGCATTCGCGTCCGACCCGAGCTCCCGCGCGGAAAGGAGAACACCCATGTTGCAGCGTGACGGCTTCCTCCACTTCTCCACGCTCAAGCACATGGCGCGCAGCCCCGCGCACTACCGAGAAGCGTGCCTCACGCCGTTCGAGCCGACGTCTGCGATGCGGCTCGGCACGCTCGTTCACAAGATCGTCCTCGGCGGCGACTACATCATCTTCCCCGGCGAGCGCCGCGGCAAAGACTGGGACGAGTTCCGCTATCAGAACCAGACCAAGGACATCTTCACGTACTCGGAGCTCGTGCGTGCGAAGTCCGCCGCGCTGGCTGTCGCGAATGATCCGATCGCCGCGAAGTGGCTAATCGGCAAACACGAACAATCGATGACCTGGAACACTCTGGGTTATCCCTGCAAAGGAACGCTCGACGTCCTCGGCGAGGACTTCGTGTGCGATCTCAAAACGACGTCGAACACAGAGCCCAGCGTGCTCACGCATCACGCGCGCAAGCTCTGGTACCACGCTCAACTGGCTTGGTATCTTGGCGGCGCTCGCGCCAATGGTCACCAGGCTCGCGCAGCGGCGCTCGTGTGCGTCGAGATGGAAGCGCCCCATCCCGTGACCGTCGTACGCGTGATGCCGCGCGCGATCGAGCACGGACTCAACGCTATTCGTCATTGGATTGAGCGACTTCAAAGTTGCGAGGCCAACGACTCGTGGCCTGGCTACGTCGACTCGGAGATCGATCTCGACGTCGAGGAGACTCGCCTGCTCATCGACGGGGAAGAGCTCGCGGCATGAGCGTCGCGCGCCGACTCCTCACCACACGCGAGGCGGCAGCGTATTGCGGCTACCGAACCGGGAGCGGCCTTCGCAAGGCGCACCTCGAGAAGCGCGTGTTTCCGGCCGGAAAACGAGGCGGAAGAGGCACGTGGATGTGGGACGTCGCCGAGCTCGATCGCTTCCTCGAAGGTCGCTCGCGATGTCCGGCAAACGACGGTACGCACCTGCGACGATCAACGGGTGGCTGTCGATCCTTCGCGTCATCATGAAGGCGGCGAAGCGTGAGCTCGCGCTCTCGCACCTCGCCACGGAGGGCGTGAAGGACATCGACGAGTCGGAGCACGAGACCTACACGGAGGAAGAGCCGAACTCGCTTCTGCCGCACGAGGTCTCGTTGTTCCTCACGACGTTGCGGGAGCTTTACCCGCAGCACTACGCGATGACGTTCTTGGGCCTCGTGACGGGGCTCCGTCCATCGTCGCTTCGACCACTGCGTCGAAGCGGACCGATGGCCGACATCGTGTGGGACGAATGCAAGCTGTTGGTCCGCCGCTCTCATTCCCTCGGCGACGAGGTGATGAACACGACCAAGCAGCGCGTCCGCTATCGCATCCATCTCCCCGAGAGCGTGCTCGATGTGCTGCGGTGGCATGTCGACACGCAGCTCACCACGCCCGAACAGAAGGACTCGGAGCTCCTGTTCCCCGCGGTCACCGGAGGCTTTCGTGCTCCGTCGACCTTGAACAAACCGTTCGCTGACGTCGCCAAAACGATCGGCCTCGGCAAGCAGTTCACGCAGCGAGGTCTTCGGTCGCACGTTCAACGACCTCGCGCGCGCGGCGGAGGTCGAAGCGCTCGTCACGCGCTCGATCTCGGGGCACCTCACCGAGCGCATGCAGCACCATTACTCGACCGTCAACGCGACCGAGCAGCGGAGCGGCATCGCGCGCGTCGTGCACCTCTTCTCGCCCCGCAAGCGCGTTGAGGAGGTACAAAACGATGCCCCAGGTGGGGAGATCGGTGGGGAGAAGACTCCCTCTAGTGGGGAGAAAATCGAAAAAGCCGGCTGAGCGGATCGCTCAAACCGGCTAAAACATAGTGTTTCAGAGAGCGGGAGAAGGGATTCGAACCCTGCGGATAGCAATCACCCAAGTTGGCGAAGGCGCTCATCTTTCCAGAGTTTCGCCCGCCATTCCGCAGGGTTCGGCGTCCTCATCGAGTCCTCTCCAGTCTCCATGAGTCCTCTCGAATCGACCCGAGTCTTGGAGAACTTGGAGAAGCATCAATGCCTTCATCCAATCGGCACGCGACAGCTGATCTGGATACCGCTACGTTGTTCGGCTGCGTGCGACGGACCATCGTGATCACACAAAACGGGGCATCGTGATCACACAAAACGGGGCATCGTGATCACCTGTTTCGCCGGTTCGTGATCACCTGCTTTCGGGCAGGAAACGGACGACGCAGCGCGACATAGTTCTCAGGTCTCTGTCGGGCCCCGCACCATGCGGGGATGCCAACCGAGAAGACAGAGATGCATGTGCTGAGAGAGATTCTGCGCCAAAAGCTTGCGCTTGGGCGAAGCCATCGACAGGTGGCGGCAGCGGTGGGCGTGAGCGCTGGGAAGGTCGCGAGCGTGCACTTGGACGCACGAGCGCTTGGGCTCGACGCGGCGGCAGTCGATGCGATGAGCGACACGGAGCTCGACGCGCGGCTGTATCCCAAGACGCCTCCGTCGTGGATGAGGCCAGAGCCTGACTGCCTGTGGCTGCACGCGGAGCTTCGGCGCCCCGGGGTGACGCTGGCGCTGTTGCACATGGAATACAGGACCGAGCACCCCAACGGTCTGCGCTACACGGCGTTCTGCACTCGATATCGCGAGTGGAGCAAGCGTCAGTCGCCCGTGATGAGACAAGTGCATGTCGCAGGCGACAAGATGTTCGTCGACTACGCTGGCAAGAAGCCGTCGATCACAAGTGATGATCAAACTCGATGTGCAGACGCCATTTGTGATCGCGTCCTGCACGGTGCTCACAAGCTCGCGCTCCACGGTCCCTCAAGACGTAAGATCAAGGAGGTGGCTGCCGATTGAACGTTGACGTCTCGCCGGGTACGCTCCCAGCGCGATCCATAAGAGGTTTTTTAATCACTCAGACAGAGACCAGAGAACAACGTCGCTTCGCTCCGATCATATTGCCCCGAACTCACTGATCACGATGCCGCGTTTTGTCTGATCACGATGCCCGAAATGCGCAACCAGCGAAGCGCCGGCATCCCGAGGCCCCGACCACGGCAGAACTCGGTGAGCGTTTCTCCGGAGGCCTCGTGCTCCTTGATCAGCGTCAACCAGTGCTCGTGAGTCCGTCGCTCCATCGACGCGGACGATCGCACGCGCGCGATCTGCTCGAAAGCGCCTGTGGGCTCGCTATCTCAGACGGATACGGGGCAAGAGACCATTGAGCGCTTCATTCGCGGGAGGTGTCGACCTTCACTCCATTCGAAGCTAACTTCACTCACGCAATGATCCGATGGTCCGCGAGTATAGGAGTCGTGATTGTCGCTGCAGCATGTGGCAGCCAGCCCGCGCCTCCAGCGACGCCACTTCCAGCCGCGGGCTTGCGCGTCATCCAACTGTCTGCGGGTGTCGGCACCACGTGTGTGCGGCTTTCGGACGACACCGTTAAGTGTTGGGGCAACAATCGTCATCATGAAGTGGACGACTCGGCTGTCGCCTTCTACCCCAACGCCCAGCGGGTCGGTTTTGGCGGGCGTGTCGACGCCGTCTTCGCTGGCAGCAACTACCTCTGCGCGATCCTGTCCACAGGAGCTGTTTCGTGCAGGGGACTTGTCCCGTCACATCTCCAGCCAGATGGGCAGGTCCGTTCGCGTAACGGTTCGCTGCTTCTGGCGCTATCGCCACATGCGACGATGCTCTCCCCAGGATCAGACAGTGTCTGCGCCCTGCTCGACAAGCAGGTCTCGTGCTGGGGCTTGGGGATCTCTGCGGTCGATCCACCAACGCCGCCTCTAGACGTGTTGCAACTTGGCAAAGATGTTTTGGCGTTATCGGTTGGCGGTTGGGGCCAACATCTCGCTGTGCTGACCGACGGAACGGTTCAGAGCTGGTGGGCGAATGATGTCAGTATCGATGGAGGCAACGCCCACTACGCGACTATTCCACTCGACCGTCCGGCTAAGGAGGTTGTCGGCGGTTTGTCGCATGCCTGCGCGCTCCTGGTAGATGGCACGGTCACTTGTTGGGGCTCCAATTCGTTTGGAGAGCTGGGGCGAGGTGTGGAAACGGACACGCACGCCTCCTTCCCACAAGCCGTCGTTCCGTTATCCGGGAAAGCAATCGCGTTGTCCTCAGGCGCGTTTCACACATGTGCCCTCTTGAGCGAAGGTCAGATCGAGTGTTGGGGAATGAACGCGTGGCACGAACTCGGTGTAGGGGACGCAGTTGACAGGAAGGTCCCAACTCGTGTCGCCATCGGTGGTGCCGCGACGGCGGTCTCCGCCGGCGAACATTACACGTGTGCACTACTTGTCTCCGGAATTGTTCGGTGTTGGGGAGCCAACGACTCTGGCGAACTGGGCGACGGAACGACTCAAAACCGTCCAACGGCCGTCACATCTGCGAGCGTGCCATAGCTACCAAACTCAGTGTTACGTTACTGCGGCGTTGTCGGTGTTTGCGTCGTTGGGGAGGGACTGACGGGGTCAGCGGGCGCAGTTCCGGTTGAAGTCCCGCCCCCGCTAGAGCTTCCAAACACGGAGATGTTCCTTTCGTCCGACCCTGCGACGCGAGCCGCTCCTGCAGGGTCGGTCGCTTGCAGCTGGGTGACCTTCTGATCGTGAGCAGCGACGCCACCTCCAACGATTTCGTTTATGTCTGCCTGTTGCACTTTGACGACATTCTTATCGAGCGACGCTATGCCCTCGCTCATGATTCGAGGTGAAGATGTAAAGGCACCAGAACACATTGGACAGGTCAGCGATAACGCTTGGGATGGCAGCGGTTGGTGACCGCCTGGCAGCGGACCCGTGAGTCCCAGCGCGTGCCCCAACTCGTGAGCAAAGACCGCCGATGTGCGACTGTCCACGGACTCTCGAGTCAGATGAATGTTGCGGCCAAACTCGGTCACACCCGCCGCGTCGTGAGGGCTGTTTCCCGTTAGCGCTGAAGGAAGCCGGTCACCGGGGACGATGCCGCGAACTTGGTTTTGCCCCGACTCGCCAAAGTGCACATTGAATTCGAATTTGACGTCGCGCACGACCCCCGTTCGGGGATCCTTGTAGGTCCCGCCTTTCCACATCTCCTGAGCATCACTTTTTAGCTTCGTAATATCGCTATTTGTGATGAGTGACGTCGGGTCCGTGCGGCTGTAGGGTATCTGGCTGACAGCTATATCCATCTTGACGGTTATGGTGGATTTGGTGATTAGCAGAGAGTAGTCGAGACCCAGCGGATCAGTCGCCGCGAGCAGCCGGCCATGGACATACGCATATAGATTGCCGTCACCCTTCATGGGGGTGTGGAGTGCAAGTGGATCTGGTGACACCCAGCGGCCGAGATGAACTGAATAGAATCGTGCGCCAAAATAGGCGACGCCTATCTCAACGTCTGCCTCTTTTCCAGTAAAGCGATAGTCCTCCCTAAACGAATCCCACCGACTCGACCGGTAGTCACTGTCTGCACTCCCCTGGGCCAGATACGTGCTCCGCTCGACAAGCTCCCCGGTCTCTCGATCGACAACGATCGAGCTACTCCCCAAGTGGTCTGGGAGCTCCAGCAAGACATGGAGCTTTCCACTCGTTAGGGTGGGCAGACTCTCCTGAGAGTAGTGGAGGCGG
Organism: Myxococcales bacterium; assembly: GCA_043785265.1. Lineage (GTDB taxonomy): Bacteria > Myxococcota_A > Polyangia > Polyangiales > Polyangiaceae > JANYHY01. Next base: position 22,519 of record JAYVXK010000217.1, read on the forward strand.
GCAACCCGTACGCCGTGCGCGAACAAATAGGCGACCTCACTGAACTTGTCATCAACGTAATCGCCAGCCTCAAAGACCGTTCTCCGCAGTTCCAACGAAGCGAACGCGTAAACCGTATGGTGCCGGTTGTTGACGTTGTCCGCTGCCGTCTTGAGAACGCGTTGGTTGTTGGCATCGTAGCTAAACGCAAGCTCGACATCGGCCGTCATGCCCGGCTGTGGTGGCGAAAAACTCGTTTCGCTGGGGAATTCCGATGAGCAAGCAAGGGCCTGCGATCAGGATACCTCGTCCGCGAGAGCGATTCGCCGATGACAAGTTGGGT
>JAYVXK010000218.1:0-7781 GCA_043785265.1 Myxococcales bacterium
TGGCGCCCGACAGGTCGCACGACTATGCTCATCCAGACCTAAAGTGGGGCATGGAGTGTACGTTGGGAGGGGCGCGCCGACCCAGCACACTCCCCCTCAACGTCACGCGAAGACGTTGTGATTTGGTCTCGGGCATGAAAGAAACGAACGAGAAAACCGATGTACGTCCAGTGCGAGCGCTGCAAAAGCGAATACGACTTCGACGATGCCCTCGTGAGCGAACGAGGAACCACCGTCAAGTGCACGCACTGCGGACATCAATTCAAGGTGCGCCGCAACGTGGACGCAGGCGCCCAGGATCGCTGGATTGTCCGCACGGTCTCCGGCAAAGAGGTCGTGTTCACCTCGCTTCGTGAACTGCAAAAGGCGATCATGGCCAAGCAGGTTGGCCGGCAAGATTCTCTCGCCCGGGGCGGCGCCGCGTCGCGGTTGCTTGGAGCCATCGCAGAACTCGAGCCGTTTTTCGATGGACGGAAGGCAGGTGAGGAGGTGTCCGGCGTCTCGCGTCCACCCATGAAGTCGAGGCCTCCTCCGCGCACGCCCGTTCCGCCGCCTGCCATACGATCGCGGATCGACACGATGCGTCCTCCCGTTGGAGGCAATGTGGCCGTCCCTCCACCGCCGACGCTGCCACGCGACATGCAGGGTCACGGCAACACGTCGGGTGCGAGCGCTCTGGCAAGCACGACCGCATTGATGCCGGCACCTGAGCCTACCCGCCCGCCTGCGCCTTCGTTTCATTCGTATCAAGCAACACCACCACCGCAGATTCGCGCACCTGAACCGCCGAACGATGCACCTACCATCGCGCATCAGGCGGCTCTCGCGCAGACGGTTCCTCAGATCGAGATGACGTCTCCGCTACCACCGCCCACGGCTCCCCGAAGGTCGGTGCCATCCTATGGCGACGAACTCAGCGGCAGTGGGCGCAGCGGCTCGCTTGCAGAAGAGGTATACGCACCGCCTCGTCGACGCATGGGCGGGTGGATTGTCGCCGCGGTTTTGCTCGTGGGAGTGGGTATCATCGGCGCGGTCGTCGGCAAGCCGTATCTCATGAGCGGGCAAAAACCCTCCAGCAGTGCCCTTAGTCCTCTGGATCCGAAGGCACAGCAATTCTTGTCGGATGGCGAGCGCGCGATGCTCGATGGCGATCTCGACTTGGCGAAAGAAAACTTCGACAAGGCGAGCGTGCTCGTCGATCGCGATCCGCGCGTGCTCGTGGATGTAGCAAAGCTCAACGTCACCCTCGCAGATGTGCCGTGGCTTCAGATGAAATTGCAAGACGCAGGGGAGTTGCAGCGCGCGACCAAGCAGCGTCTCGACGAAGCAACTCCCAAAGCCAAAAAAGCCGCGGACGAGGCCTATGGTGCTTCGCCGGATGATCCGGCGAGTGTCCGCGTGAAGATCGACTCGCTTCGAATCGAAGGAAATCTCTCCGACGGCCGGGCCCTCGTCGCAAGGATCGCAGGGGGTGCGCCTCAACCCGACACCGCATACGTGTTGGCGATGCTGGATCTCGCCGAGGCGACACCCCCATCGCAATACACGGAGATTTTGGAGCGTTTACGCCTCGCGGCGGCAGGCGAGGGCAACCTCGGAAGAGCGCGCGCGGCATTGGTGTACGCCCTTGCTCGATCAGGCGACGTGATGGGGGCGCGCAAAGAGCTCGAGCGTCTGGTCGCGTTGCCTCGACCGCACCCGCTTCTTGGTTCGCTGCGAGCATACCTCGACCGCGCACCAACTCCGGTAGGCGGAGCAGACGCCGGAACGGTCGCCATTGTCGATGTCAACGCATTGCCAGCGAACAACAATGGCAACCCAGGCGTTCACTTTACCGGTGGAGGGGATCCGCGCGCGTTGCTGCAGCAAGCAGAGGACGCGAAAAATAAAGGTGATCTCGAAAAGGCAAAGACGCTCTATGGAGCGGTCGTCGCGAAAGATCCGCAAGACTCCGAGGCCCTCGCTGGGCTCGGCGACATCTCCGAGCGCCAACACGATCTGGCCAACGCGAAGACCTACTATCACCAGGCGCTCAATGTGAACGCGGGCTTTCTGCCAGCGCGCATCGGACTCGGCAATGTGTTGTGGGAGTCCGGCGACAAAGCTGGCGCGGCGAAGATCTACAAAGACATCGTCGACTCGGTACCTGAGAGCGCGTATCCGTCTTGGGTGAAAGAGCGGTCACAATTCTCAGGCGCTGCACCAACTCCGCCGAGCGACTCTGGTGCTCCGTGAGAATCGCTCTCTCTCTCTTGGTAGTGGGCGCCCTGTTTTGCGCATGCGATGGCAGACCTCAGCCAAGCGGCTCGACTACTCCGAAGCCGCCCAAAAAGGGCCCTTCGCTCGCAGTGCTTGACCTGTCAGGCGGTGTGCCCGAGGTCGAAGCGTCGGGTCTTTTTGGTCCACCGCCGGGCCGCAGACGTAGCTTCGACGCGCTGCTCGATGCGATCGACGATCTCTCCAAGGACAAAGACACCAAGGGCGTACTCGTGCGCTTTGGCGGCGCGGCGTTCGGGATGGCACGCGCAGAAGAACTCGGTTTGGCCCTTGCCAATATACGAGCAAAAATGCCCGTATATTGTCACGCACATGGCTACTCCAACACGACGACGATGATCGCCGCGCAGGGCTGCTCCAAAACGTGGGTGTCGCCTGCGGGAGACGTCGAAGCTGTCGGCATCGCGGCGCAAGTCGTCTACATGCACAAGCTGCTCACCGAGGAGCTGCATCTCGACGTCGACTTTCTCCAAGTGGGCAAATTCAAGGGCGCAGAGGAACCGCTCACGCGCGACGGACCCAGCGACGAAGCCCGCCTGTCGCTCGAAGGCACGCTAGCGGACCTCCGTCACAGTTGGCTCGACATCATCGCCAAGGGCAAAGGCAAAACACTCCCGGTAGAAGACGGACCCTACGCTCCGCTCCTCGCAAAGTCGCTCGGTTTGGTCGATGAGGTTGGCTACGACGACGACGCGCGCGATGCCGCAAAGAAAGAAACCGGCGCCGTCCGCGAGGTCGTCCGTTTTGGTTCTGGTGCCGAAGCGAATGACGAAGACGACTCAATGGGTGACTTGCTCCATGCGCTCGCAGGCCCGTCGTCGAGCCCGCCGGTCGTCGTCGTGCGTGCGATGGGCGAGATCTCGATGGGTGGCGGCGGCGGAGTGTTTGGCGGTGGCGGCGGTATCACCGAGGCAGGACTGTCACACGAACTCGCGCGAATCGAAAAAGACGACGCGACCAAAGCAGTCGTCTTGCGCATCGACTCGCCAGGAGGCAGCGCGCTCGCCAGCGATTTGATCTGGCACGATCTCATGCGTATTCGAGCCAAAAAGAAGCTCGTTGTCTCTGTCGGTGGCATGGCCGCGAGCGGCGGTTACTACCTCGCGTCGACTGGCGAAGTCATCTTTGCGGACGCGACGAGCATCGTCGGATCGATCGGAGTCGTCGGAGGAAAAATCGCGGTCGCAGACGCTCTCGAAAAAATCGGAGTGCATGCAGAGACCTTCCCTGCGGACTCGACCAACCCCAACGCAAAGTCACGCGCGGCCTACGCATCGCCTCTGATCGCTTGGGACGAACCCACCAAGGCACGCGTCTACGACAGCATGAAGGGCATCTACGATTTGTTTCTCGCGCGCGTTGCGGAGGGCAGAAAAATTCCTGTCGAGAAAGTCGCCGCAAGCGCAGAAGGGCGCATTTTTAGCGGTCGCGAAGGCAAAGAGCGCGGACTCGTCGATGAGATCGGTGGCCTGACTGCAGCAATCACGAAGGCAAAATCACTAGCAGGACTGCCTGACGACGCCCGCGTAGGCGTGGCCGTCGCCCGTGGTCGATTCGCGGACATTCTAGGCGGTGGTGACGATGCAGAATCGAAGGCACCAGTCGCGTTGCAGCTCGCGCAGAGCGAAGCGGCAACCTTGGTCGAACGCGTCGCGCCGGGGACGATGACCTTCGCTGGGAGCATGAGACCGCTCTTCGAAGGCGAGCACGCCGTGTGCGCGCTGCCGTTCGCACTCGACGTGAAGTGACTGCGCATCGCACGCTCGAACGAAGCAAGCGTAGCGATCGAAACCCGTAGGGCGAAGGTTACATCGTCAGGCGGCTGGTTTTGGTATCGTGCGCTTGATGCCTTCTGGGGACGACGCCAGCGTTCATACGCGCGCGACATTGCCGCCGCCAGAGTGGGGACCGAAGCGCCCACTCGACCCGTTGGCGGTGATCGCGCCGCGCTCGCTCGAGAAAGACAACGATGCGCTCGCGCGTCGCAAGGAACGCCGTGCCGAGGAAGCCTCGTTGCGTTTCGAACGGCAACGCGCCGCGGCCAAAGGTGACGCGCATGCAGAGGGTCAAGCCTGCGTGTTGCTCGCGCGGTTACTCGCGGGACAAGAGCGATCGCTCGAAGACGTCGTGGATGCGGCCCGCCGCGCGCTCGCAATCGCGGACGACACGGAGCTACGCGCGGAGCTTGCCGGTTGGCTCGAGGCGATGGGTCGACATGCCGATGCGGCTCGAACTCTCGAGGAAGCGACGACGGCCAGCGCCACGAGTTTGCTGCGAGCGGGAGTGTTGTATGCGCGGTCGGGCGACGCCGCCCACGCGAAGGACGCTCTGTTGCGTGCCTCGCAGAGCGATCCGGCGGACGCACTCTCGCTGGAGCTGCTCGCAGCCCTCTCGGGATGGGCGCCTGAAGAAATGGATTCCGCGACCGCAGCGCAGCATTATCTCGCTGCGGCAAAGCGTCGTCGTGATGCGGGCGCTCTCGCTGCCGAGCTCGAGGACTACGTGCGCGCGTTCGAAGCAGAGCCCGCGAGCGAAGCTGCCGCCCTCACTCTTGCGGAGGCACTCAGGGAGCGAGGCAAGACTGGCGCAGCAGGGGAAGCAACGCGTGCTCACGCACGTGCGCTTGATGCAACGCGTGCGCGAGCGCTCTTGGTGGGCGTCATCGATGCCGCCGGAGACGACGTACTTGCAGCGCTCGGGGCTGCACTCGACGCGCGGCTCGATGTCGAGTTTGCGGGCCGTGGCAGCGCGACATTCGACGAGTTGCTGTTACGCGCAGGAATTTTGGAGTTGCTCGCAGCGCGCCTCGAATTGCGTGCAGAACGCGTGCAAGGGTCCGAACGCATCGCCGCGTACGAGCAGCTCGCGCGTCTAGCGGCGGGACCTCTCGCCGATCCGGGACGTGCCTCCCTCGAGTACGTGAGGATCCTCGCCGAAGATCCGTCGCGCGAACAAGTGATCGCTGCGCTCGAAGACTACGCGGTGACGACCCGGGATAACGTTCCGCTCGTCGAGGGGCTCGTCCGCGGAGCGTCGGCATCGCGCGGATCGCTCGAGGGGCGCGCGCGTTGCGCGAAGGTGCTCGCGCGGATCGCAGAAGACCGGTTGGATCATCCAAAGCTCGCGCGATGGGCATTCGAGCAGTGGCTGGGCGCGGAGCCGTCGGATGCAGCGGCTGCTTCTGCTGCACAAAGGCTCATCGGCGAGGCAGAGTCGCCTGAGTATGGTGCGTGGCTGCGAACATTGGAGCAGCAGCTCGGTCGCGACACACGAAGTTTGGGACTCGGCCGTTGGGTGCTGGGACTCGAACTCGAGACACCAGACGAACTCTCGGCGCGAGCTTCTGTCGCGGCAGCAGCGCGCGCCCGAGGGAATGCGACAGAAGCGAACGAGACCACGTTGCCTTTGCTCGAGCGCGAGAACGCGAGCGCTCGTGCGATCAGTCTTGCTTGGGTGAATGCCGCGTTGGCGCAGGACCATCGTGGACGCGCTCGAGCGATCGAAACGCTGGCTGCTTTCACGGCTCCAGAGACACAAGCCCTCCTAGCGGCGGTCGCGGCTGATGCGTTTGCCGCTGCAGGCGATCGCGAAAGCGCGCGACAAGCAGCGACGGCGGCGTGCCGTGCGGAGACCAATGCGCCCAGAAGCGTGGCAGCACTCGCTCGTGCTTGTATGGGAGCACTTGATCGGACCGCCGCGAGCGCGATCGAACGTGGAGTTCAGCTGACGTATGCGAGCGGCGCCGCGTGCGTGGCTCTCGCGGATGCTCTTGCAGCGCTCGGTGAGCGTCACTATGCCGTCGCGTGGTCTCAACGTCTCGTTGCGCTGCGACCCGGCGACGTCAGAGCGATCGACCGCTTGGTCACCCGCGCGATCGAGTCGACGGACGCCGAACGCGTTTCCGACGTGCTCGCGTGGATCATCCCGCAGTCGTATCCAGTGGCGGCGGCCGCGCCGATCGTGGCGCGTGGACTCCTCTCGTTGTGCGAACTCGATGTCGAGCGAGCGGCACTCGTGGCGCGTCGAGCGCTCGACGCGTTCGGCGCCGAAGAAGGCGTGCTTCGCGCTGCCGTCCTCGCCGTCGCGCAACGAGCCAACGACAAATCGCTCGTGGCAGCGACGCTCGAGCGACGCCTCGCTGGCGATCGCAGTCTCGAAGAACGCGCCACCGCTCTGCTCGACATCGCGCAGGTACGGCGAGAACTCGGTGATCGCGATGGCGAGGCACGAGCTCTCCGTGGAGCGCTGCACGCCCGCCTTGCAGCACCTGATCGACCGACCGATCCTGCGATCGAACTCGAACCTGCCGTCGCAGCGCTTCTGGGCGAATCGCTGTCCCCTGATGGCGAACTCGCGTGGCTCGAACTCCGCGCAGAAGTGCTCACGGCAAAACTCGCGACGAGCACCAACCGCACGTCACGCGGCGGTCCACCCTCTCGGGCGATTGCCGCACCGGCTGATGCCGCTCTTCATCGAGCAGCACACATGGCGTGGAGAGAACTCGGTGGCGTGTATTGGGACATGGTTGGCGATCATCGCGGAGCGCTCGAAGCGTGGACGCGGGGCGCGCGCCTCGTCGATGGTGGTTTTGCGCGATTGGCGCTCGATGTGGCGCAGTTTGCGGATCCCAGCAACGCGGTTGCGATCCTGACTGATCTGGCAGCGTCGGTCTCTGATGCGACGAGCGCCGCAGAAATCGCCGCCCAGGCCGCGCGTATTGCTCTCGCCGCAGGGGAGCCCGCACGCGCCCTCGAACTTGCGCGCGATGCGCTGAACCGCGATGCCGCGCTTACAGAAGCCCTCGAACTTGCCGAACGCGGCGCTCTCGGCGCAGGTCGCGCGCACGAGATGAGCAAGATCTACGAAGTCGTCAGCGCTGGCGCACGAGGTCGCTTTGGGCGTCGCGCCGCGCACTATCGCGGCGCACGTTTCTTCGAGCAACGCGGCGATCTCCAACTCGCACTCCGACACGCGGCGCACGCGTTCGCCGCGGTGCCATCCGAAGGCGCCACCTTCCTCTTGCTCGCGCGCACCGCAGAACGTGCAGGCGATCCTGGTGCTGCCGTCATCACGATCGAAGAAGTTGCAGCGAGCGCGCGCCGACCATCCGTGCGCTCGTCGTGGCTTTTGCGCGCAGCAGAAGTCGCAGGCGCAGGTGAAGACGGCGCTCGTCGTCGAGTTGACCTCTTGCAGCGCGCAGCGCTCCTCACGCCGACCGTCAGCGTGATTACTCGCTTGGGCGACGCGGGGCGATCGCTGCTTCGATACGCACCAGAGGAGCGCGAGGCGCTGCAAATTCGTTTTGGTCGTGCATCCAAGACTCTCACGCAACGACTCGATGGGCCTGATGGCGCGCGCGTCGGAATCGACTTTGCGCGACTCGCGATCGATCTCTTCGAAGACGCAGAAGGGGCTCTCGACGCCATCGAACGCGCAATGGACGCGGACGCCGACCTCGAGGAATACATCCAGATCGTGCCCTCCGCAGCGACGCTCGCAAAATC
>JAYVXK010000219.1:0-2324 GCA_043785265.1 Myxococcales bacterium
CTGCGGCGTCGCCCGTGGCGCTCTCGAGACACGCGCATGCGGTGGCGCGGCCCAAACCAGCTGCATCGCGGCGAGCTGTCGCGAAGAAGGCGAAATGAATTCTCGAAAGGGCGTCGCCGCGATCGCGATCGCGCTGTTAGCGTTGCTCGTCGTGGTCCCCGCGAGTGTGTCGCTCGCGAGCGGAGATGGGGAGGTTTGCATTGCGAGCAACACGTGCCCGCTGTCCGCGCTGAATCCCTGCATGCGAAAGCCGTCGTTTGCGATCGTTGGACGATGCGCTGTGGCGATCAAGTAGCGACGGAGGGTCTGGCGTTGGTCGCAAGCAAGAGGGAGCGGCGACGGAAAGCGAAAACGGGAGCGGGGACGGGGACAGGAGCGGGGACGGGGACAGGAGCGGGACAGGAGCGGGAACGGGGACGGGAGCGGGAACGGGGACGGGAGCGGCGGACGGGGACGTGACAGGTTGGCGGGCTCGCCCAACGACAGTTCTCTACTTGCTTTAGCTCTGCGCCCATTCGCAGACCTTCCCAAGCCATGTTGTTTCGCATGGCAAGCCTGTGGTGCTCGATCGGGAGACCCATGAGTGGAAGTAACAACGGCGTCAGCGCGCTCGTTGGTTGCGATGCCGCCGCTGCCAGGACGCCATGTTGGTTGCCCGTGTAAGGGTCCTTTGCGTGCTTCGCAGCCATGTTGATCCCAACGGGAACATCGGCGTCGCGGTCGACAGACCATGTTGCTCCTCACGTAGACCATGTTGCCGCGGCAACGATGGGTCGATGCGCCCGCCGATCAGGCTTGTTTTAGCCCTCATCGACCGTTCGATCGGAACAAGCATGCCTGCTGGTTGGCAACGTGAACCGCCTGGTCGGCGACGTGAGCCGCTCGGTCTGCGTCAGCGTGGCTTCGCGGAACGGCAAAATACCCGTCGATTCGGCGTCATCATGGTTTGCGGACGCATTCGAGGACCTTCCGGTCGGACGCAACATGGTCTCTGGTCGCGCCAACATGGTCTAGCCGCGCGATCACCGACGCGCATTCTCCTGCGTTCGATCACCGCTCGCCATCCGCAGACCTTGAGGTTCGTGATGCTGAACGCAAGCCAGCGTCGATGGCGTGCTCGGTGCTAGTGTCAATGACACGGTAGACGGTGCGCTCTCCCTTGATCGCAGAGCACGCCATATGGCCAAGGAACTATGAAGCTTCAGCGTTGGCTTACTCGTCGTGTGTTCGTCGCTTGCGCCGGGATGGGGGTCGTTGCTGCGGTTGCGTGCGGCACCTCGCCGTCGACCGACCCAGCAGGCATGGCCTGCGATGCTCTCGTCGATTCGTCGAACGCCGTCGCCGTGCGCTGTGGTGGGCGTAGCATTCCAGCCGAGTACAAGTCGCGCTTTCGTACCTATTGCGTCGCGTGGCTCGGCTATCCAGGGCAAGGCATCACCCCGCAAAGTCTGAGCGATTGCGCCGCCGTTTATGGTGCTTCGGACTGTCACGGATCGCAGGGCGCGCAATGTTGGAAGAGCGGCAGCTTGGCGGACGGCTCCGCGTGCAATGCGACCAGTCAATGCAAGAGCGGCTGGTGCGAAATCCCCAGCACGGCCGACCACTGCGGCACATGCGTTCCCACCGTGCCCAACGGTCAGTCGTGCGCCACACCAGGGACACGTTGCATGCAGGCATCGTCCTGCACCAAGGGCATCTGTGTCGGCTACAACACCGTCGACGCGGGAGGGGATTGTTCCAACTCGGCAGACGTCTGCAAACGAGGGCTCGGATGCGAAGCGCAAAAGTGCATCGCATTGGAAGGTTTGGGCTCAGCGTGCACATCGACCGCGAGCTGCCAAGACGGATTGGTCTGCTCGGCAAAGGTGTGCGCTAAACCGCTCGCGCTCCAAGCCGACTGCTCCCAAGCGATGGATGGTTGCGCAGTCGGAAACGAGTGCGATGTCACCACGAAGAAATGCGTGAGCACGTCGTTCGTGAAGCCTGGCCAGCCTTGCGGCTTCTTGACGACTGGGATGGCGGTCTGCTTCATCGGTCAGTGTCAGCTCGACTCGCAGAAAACCACAGGCACGTGCCCAGCGGTCATCCCGGACGGCCAAAGATGCGGCTCGTCAGACCACTGCGACTACGGCTCGCGCTGCACAAACAACTTGGTTTGCGTCTTGTCCGACACAGTTTGCAACTGAGCAACGGCGCCAATGAGAGAACCGCAGCCACTCCATTGGGGCTAGCCACCTACCCAACCCTTACCCTCACCGCTCTCGCCCTCTTACCTTTTACTTCCACGCGCACCTCTGCCTGACCCTGACCGCTCACCGTATGAG
>JAYVXK010000220.1:0-2320 GCA_043785265.1 Myxococcales bacterium
TCGAACATCCGCCGACCGTCATCGCCTGGCTGCAACGATGGCGATTGATGCTCAGCCCAGAGCACCACGAGACTCATCACGACGCGCCGTTCGACCGCGCCTACTGCATCACCAACGGATGGCTGAATCAGACTCTTGGCTGGACGCGTTTCTTTCCGTTCTGCGAGCGGATGATTTCCGGCATCACTGGCGCACTCCCTCGACACGACGACATCGGCACCGAAGCGGCCCTCGCAGTAGCGGTCGACGATCAGCTCGCAACACCTCCCACGCGAACTGTGGATCCCGCGCGGACCGCTGATTAGCGCTGAAATACCGTCACGGACACGTTGTCGTCGCCGCCAGCGATGAGCGCGTGATTGACGAGTCGCACCGCGAGTTCGGTCTCGGTCGCGCCCTGGTGAAACGCGACGACTTTGCCGAGCAGCGGCGCATCGGGAAAGTACGACCACAAACCGTCACTGCACACGATGAGTGTTTGGCCCTCGAGCATCGCGCACGTGACGACATCTGGATTAACCTCGCCTCGAGCACCGGCTTCGAGCGGACCGATGCAACGAGTCAGAGCGCCGCTGAGGGGTCCCATCGCGTTCGGGTCAGCCTCGTAGCCAAGTCGCTCGACTTCGTTCTTCCATGAGTGATCGCGTGTGAGCAGGGTTGCGACGTCACCTGCGCCAACGAGATACGCGCGACTGTCGCCGAGCCACCCCACCGTTGCTCGCTCGCCACGAACGATCGCGACGACGATCGTCGACCCTGGCGGATCGTTGTCGTGTTCGCCACCGCTCATCACATCCTCGAGCTCCTCGACTCGCGCACAGACCGCCGCGTGCGCGACGCGAATGGCTTCTCGGGCTGTCTCTTCGTCGTCATCGTCTATGGCTGCGCGCTGCTCGGCGAACGAGAATGCTGTCTTGGCGCCAACGCGCGATGCGAGTCCGCCGTCGGCAGACAACGAGACTCCATCGCAGAGGACGGCCACTCGTAGCGGCCCCTGGTCGGACGCATAGGCGGTGTCTTCTTGTCTTTCGCGTGCGAATCCGACGTCGAGCGCGACGGCTCCGCTCATTTCTGGAGGCGCTTGCATGACCTCGATGCGTGCTTGCTCGATGGACAATCTCGCAGCGCGCGGCCTGAACAAGACGCGAACGAGTTCCGTGTCCGCATAGGCAAGCGGCACCGGCGCCAGGGCTTCGCCGACTGCGCGCAATACCCACCGCGCATCGAACGCGCCAATTCGCTTGCAGACCCCGCGTGCTTGCGTGAGCGCTAGGCGTCCGTTTTCTGCGCGCACGAAGTCTTCAGCCTGCGGTTGCCACATGAGACCGTCCACATCGAACGCGCTGGCGATCGTCAGCGCCTCGTCGACGATCCCGCGCAATTGAGCGCTCGTAGGCGAAGGCGTGATGTCGCTGATGCGCAATCCGCTCGCGACCAGCGGCGTGTCTTTCGGCGGCGGCGACACGGGGATCGTCTGTGCAAGAGCCGTGGCCCTTCTGCTCGGCGCAGCGACTTCGACGAGCACCTCGCCGTCCTCTTCACAGAAGGTGGTCGAGTCCGGAAAGACGGCAGCGCATGTGGGACAGTGTTTCACGGGTGGATGACGGGCTCGGAGGACAGCACCCGCTCTTGGCGCGATGCCAAATGCGGCGTGTGGCCACGAAGACATGTACTCTACCTTGTGTTGACCACGCCGCGTAACGAACGTGCCGTCAGCCTCGGAGGTGCTTCATGCGGAGGATCTTGCTTATCATCGGCACGACGACAGCGACCATCGCGATTGCATGCGCGACGTCCAACAACCCGCCGTTCGAGGACCCACGAGACGCAAGCGGCGATGAGGCCAAGCCCGACGGGCAGCAGTTCAACGGCGACGGCGCTCAGAACGAAGGGCAGGCATGCGCGACGGGAACGTTCGAAGCCAAGCAAGCTCCAGCGGCGATGCTCGTCGTGTTGCAGCGCTCTGGCACGATGGCGCAGTCGAACAAGTATGCATTCGCCGCACAGGCGATCGTGCAAGCGCTCGATCAGAATGTTTTCGACAACATGACGTTGGGCCTGCTGACGGCGCCTGATTCAGCGCAGGTCGCGGGTCCCACGTGCTTTCCGATTCCAGTCGGCTGCGGCGTGGCGCCGTTTCCCGTTGTGGATTTGACGAACGCGTTGCAACTCAAGTCGAGCGACCCGACAGGTGTGCGACATGGGATCAAGACCTGGCTCGGAACGCACTCGCCTGATCAGAGCGCGGGTGATGGCAATCCGTTATGGGATGCGATGAGTCTTGGTATCGGCGCACTCAAAGGCTGGGGCCCGAAAGGCG
>JAYVXK010000221.1:0-2318 GCA_043785265.1 Myxococcales bacterium
TGCGGCTGACGTCGTTACTCCGCTCGTGATTAGCAAGGCACGCGTTGATGGAGGCGCTTGATCTCGAGCCATGGCGAGCCGGCTCACCGCATGTTGACCAACGCTAGGGATGAGCAGCGCATGGACAAGCCACAGCTCATCCTCGTGCGTAGACGAAGCGTAGATTTGCACACCATCCTCGTTCGAAAACGACGAGATCTTCTCCACGGTGAGTCCCCGGCTCGATAGAACCTCGCGCACGCTCGCCTCAAAAGAGAACCAGTCGGCGCCGGCAAGCTCATCAGCAGCTTCGTTTGTGTCCCAGAGGGTCTGAAGCGCCGAACGGCTGCGATAGACCGCGTCTCGCTGTGCGCCTCCGCGTTGGTGCTGGCGTACGAATGTAAACCCGGCAGGGATCGCCCAGTTGTGAAGTTCGGCTATCGCGCGCTGCATCGTCGACATCGTCGGTGAACGGCGAAGGTGAGGCGCAACTTGGTGTGCTCTCCGTAACGAGGACGCGAGCATCGTCTCGATGCGTTTGCGGTCCGGTCGTCCCTCGTAATGTATGCGCGGAAGATAAACGATCGTCTCTCGGCCTGGAGTTGCGTCGCGCGGAGGTTGTTGTCGCTCTGTCACGCGCGCAAATGCGCTTATTCGAGTTTCAAGGATGAGAAAGTCGCGAACAATCGCTGCGAGGACGAGCCGCAGCGTTGCGTCGAGACGGCTCGCAGCCTCGGGATTCACAAGGCTGTCCAGACCGTGCATCACGTGCCCGTCTGAGAGCGAGACGAGGATGGGGTAGAACTCCCAGCGCGCAGTGCGGCAGACAAAGATGACGGTCGAGCCGAGGTCCAATACCTCCGCACGAACGAAAGGCGCGAAATGCAGCTCGACAACAGCACGCGGTGGGATGGTCCATCGGCGCATGAGCGAAGCCTCTTCGAGCAGCGCACCGGCGAGTTGGATGGTCGCGTCGACATCTTCGACCAGCGTGACTTCACACAGCCCCGTCTGCAGAGCATCGATCGAAACGGGAACGTCATTGGGACGCAAGAATTTGTCCCAGTGCACCCGGAATCCGGATGGCATTCGTTCCCAATACTCCTCTACGGTAATGCGTCGAGAGATCTCGTTGAGATCAAGCGGGATTCGCACGATGCCGCCTTCGTCTGGCGCGGTGAGCGCGACGCTTGTCATGGCTCGTCCATTCTGCGTTGCGGTGGGGCAGTCGAGTGCGAAAGAGACCATCGTCGAGCGGAGCAAATCGGCGAGGTCGGATGTGTTTCCCCTGGCAACCAGTCGCCTACCGAGGTCGTGTTCGACCTCCGCGACTGCGAGAGCAACGAGCGAAGCGAGAGGCGCGGTGCGGTCGCGAAGCATCTCGATCGCCTGTGCGTACGGCGGCGTAAACTGCGTAGGGCGTGCCTCTTTCGCGTGGGCAACGAGCGAAGGAAGTTCGTCACGCAATCCTTCGATGCGGTCATCCCAGACCCGGGCCGACGCGCGAGCGGCGCGATCATTCGGCGTCAAGAGATGTTCGACCGAGTCGGCGGGGCTCAAGGCACGCCAGTACGCGAGCGTAGGCATGACGCCAGAGTCAATCGCCTCTCGTCGAAGGTCCTCAAGCACAGGTAGCTCGTCGAAGACGAATACGCTCTTGTGTTCGACGCGATGCCTACGGAAGCACACGACCTGTAGCTTTCGTTCCGCGATGAGTGCGGTGGCTTCGTGTCCGTCTGGCGCGAGCCAGGCAAGCGCGAGGATCTGCGACTCATCCCGCAACGCGAGCGCGAGACCGACGCCGAGGTTGTGCCGGATACAGAGCGTGCCGAGGCGCGCACGTCGTGCATCGAACGGAGCTTCGAAGACACCGTGCGAAAGCTGAAAGGCGACCGCGGGGTGACCGCTAGGGGTCAACGTTGCGGCGCCATTGAGGTGATGCGCGGAACGAAGTCGAGTCCCAAGCAGGCGTTCCGCCTCGCTTAGATCTGCGCGCTTCGATCCTGTCGATGGCAACCCTTTGCGATTCCGAGATCCCACGGCTTCCTAGCAGAGTACCAGTTGGCGAGGCTAGTCCGAGCAGCCTAAGACGATGGTACTGGTCTCCGCGATCGAGCCGACCTTCGCGGTGATGGTCATCGGTCCACCACAAAACGTTGGTGACACGAGAATCGGATGGTGCGCGGTCGCAATCCCGTATGCGATGCCGACTGTGATTCGTGTGAGACGACGCGCGCGAGTGATTGTCGCGCGGCGTGCACCGAGGCATCGGCGCTCTTGATGCCGATGTCACCCGGGCGAATCGATTCAAAGAGTTCACCCATCCGGGAAGAGCCAAG
>JAYVXK010000222.1:0-2316 GCA_043785265.1 Myxococcales bacterium
CACGATGTGAAGCGCATGACGAACCTCACTCATGTTCCACGCAACGAGCAGCAGCAGGGCGGCGAGCGACGCCATCGGAACGTAAGAAACAAACCGCGCGAGGAAGACCATGCACGCGAGCAAGGTGATCGAGTGCACGATCGCGGAGACTGGGGTACGCGCGCCAGCACGCACATTGGTTGCCGTCCGCGCGAGCGCGCCTGTCGCCGCGATCCCCCCAAAAAATGGGGCGATCACATTGCCGATGCCTAGCCCTACCAACTCCGCGTTGGGGTCGTGTCGCGTGCCTGTCATGCCGTCGGCGATCACGGCAGACAGGAGAGATTCGATCGCACCGAGCATCGCGATCGCAAACGCAGCCGGCGCGAGTTCACGCAATAGTGCGAGGCTCATGTGTCCGCCGCCCCATGGGACGATGGGGTGAGGCGGAAGTGGCGGAATGCCCGGGTGCACGACCCCATCAATCGAATAATGAAATCTCGAATTGATGGTCGCGACGTCGAACGAAGGCACGAGTCGATGCAGTAGCGCCGTGGCCACTGCTGCAAAACCGAGCGCGACCAACGGAGCAGGCACACGCTTGGTGAGTCGGGGCACATACACCAAAAGTGCGAGAGTGACCGCTCCTACCACCAATTCCCAAAGAGACGCCGTGTCACGAGCGCCCCAAAAAGCAGCCACTTTCTCACCGTAGCCGTCTGGCATTTTCTCGATTTGCAAGCCGAAGAAGTCTTTGACCTGCAAGGTCGCGATCACCACGCCGATGCCCGCGGTGAAGCCAGAGGTCACTGGATGGGGAATGTACTGAATGAGTCTTCCCATGCGTGACAAGCCCATCGCGATGAGCATCAGCCCCGCCATGATTCCGGCGGTGAGCAAACCAGAGAGCCCGAACTTGGTGACGATGGGCGCGAGGATGACGACGAACGCTGCCGTGGGACCAGTGACCTGAAACTTGGAGCCACCTGTGATCGCGACGACGGCACCCGCGACGATCGCTGTGTACAAACCGTTCTGCGGAGCAACTCCCACGGCGATGCCGAGCGCCATCGATAGCGGCAATGCAACTGCACCTACGACGAGACCCGCGAACACGTCCGCGCGAAGAGTCGCCAGGTCGTATCCTTTTTGGCGCACGCGCCGCAGCGCCGCAAAAATTGGAAGCGGCTGGCGCGCTCTCTTTGCGACACCAAACAGCAGCGATTCGAGGCGTTGCCTCATTCAAATGACTTCATAGACCAGCACATAGTGGAAGCCTCGCCGGTCGCGCGCACGCAATTGTCGCTTGCCTGGGGTGAAAGGATCGCGACGGCACGCCTGCGGCTCCGTCGCAGGGTGGTCAACACCGGGCGGGGTCCGTGGCAGAAAGTCGAGCGCCCACGGAAGAGGCTCATCGTGGTGGAAGAGCAAGCCCAGATCCTTGGCCACGCCGATGCACCAAACCTCGCCGTCGAGAGAGGGGTCTGCATTCACCATGATGTCAGGCGGAAGAGCGATAGGCTGGTCGCCGTCGTGCACGCCTTGCAGTTGGATGAGCTTGCCCTCGCCGTCCACGCCCACAGTGAGATCGATCACAGCACCGCGCACTGTGTCACCGCCCTCGACCTTCACGAGTTCGCACGACAAGAAACGAACGGTCTGCTTGGGATGGTCCGAGTTTTCGCATGGAGTCGCCAGGTGCGGACCGTAGGCGTCGCCGCGCAAGTGACCCGTCCAAGCCTCGAAGCGTCGCCGCTCGCCGCGGTAAGTTCCTTTCGCGCCTCGAACCTCCGTGTCGTCGTAGCAAAAGGTCATCGTGTACGATCGCTGTCGTCCAAACGCCTTGCCCTCGCCTGCGTCGATGCGCGTGCGCCACGTGCCGGAGTCGAGAAAATAGGCCTTTCCCGTGCCGCGAATGCCAACATGATCGGGTTGGTGCGTGTGCCCTGCGATCACCAGATCGATCGTGCCTTCGTCGATGCCGCTCTCGTTCGCCGCAAATGCCGAAGGTGGTTTGGTCGTGCGCTGGAGCTTTTCGAGCATGAGTATCGCCTCGGCGATGAGGTTCGGCGGAAAACGCTTGAGGACGATATCGAGAAGGTGACCACCCAGACCGTCGACCACGCCCGAAAAGTCGAGTCGCTTTGCTTCGCTCAAGAAAAAAGGATCGTTGCGCGCGTTCTCGAATGCGTCGATGAGGACCGGCTTGAGCCAACCAAACGTGTCGCCATCCGTGGCGACCGCGACCGCGTCTAGATATCGAACGAGCGCGGCCGCGGGACGCACGTCGTCGAACTCCGTGAGCGCGCTGTACAACTGTCGATGTGAGTCACCAAG
>JAYVXK010000223.1:0-7729 GCA_043785265.1 Myxococcales bacterium
CCGAGCGTGCTCTCCTCAATCGATTCCGGCTCCCTCCCGACAACGACGATGCCGATGTGTATTCGTGGTTCGCCTGTCTCGTATACCCCGGCGTGATCATCAAGAAAGGCGGACCCAACGCTCACCTACGTGCGCTGGGCAAGACTTGCGTGCTGGGCCTCGGCTTCGGCATGGGCCTGGAGACGTTCTTGCTGCGCGTCCGCGCCGAGCAGATCCCGTGCAGTGACGACGACGCGCGGCGTGCATTCAAGACGTACCAGACGTCGTTCCCGAACATCAAAGCCCTTCGCAAGACTTTGATGAGCGCGTTTGATCGCGCACGATCAGGGTGGACTACCGAGGCGGGGCGATGCCGATTGCGCCCCACCGATGGCGACGGTGAGAGCTCCCCCACCGTCGCGATCGATCTGCCTACCGGACGCACGCTCTACTACCGATCCATCCGCGTCACCCAGGAGCTCACCGATTATGGGCTTCGACCCGCGATCTGGTTCGCGCCTGGCTTTGGCGGAAAGGGCAAGGGCGCGGCAGCCAATCAGAAGAGCAAGCGCCGCCGCTTCCACGACGGTGTCGTGCGCGATTGCCTCACGCCGCAGGTGCTCGTTGAGAACGTGGTGCAGGCCATCGCTCGAGACGTGATGGTGCATCAACTGCTGGAGCTCGAAGGGCTCGGGCTCTCCGTGATGTGGCACGCACACGACGAAGTGGTGGTCGCGTGCCCTGCATGCCCCTGCGCGGACGCCTGCACTTCCAACTGCGCATGGACCGTGGCCGGCGAGATGCTGGTCGCGACGATGAGTCGAGTGCCGACCTCGCTCCCCTTGTTGCAGGACCTGCCCGTCGCGTGCGAGCTGCACCCACGCATTCGGCAGACCTACTCGGCCTGATCCCACGCTCTCCCACGCTCCCCACAATGCTCCCACGTTGCCTCCCACATCGATAGGTCGTTGAAATGAATGCTTCCCACGCTCCCACGCTGATTTCGCCACGGTTCGACTCGAGTTCGTGTTCGTGCAGCCTAGTCGCCACCGTGAGTCTGCCTCGCAGCTCGTGGGCGCCAAAAGCAGCGTGGGAGCGTGGGAGCCTTTCGATTGCCTCACTCCAGGGTGCGGGAACCACGGTGGAGGGCTGTGGGAAGGCCTCCCGTTGCGTGGGAGCGAAACAAGACCCTGTCACGTCATCACTCGCGCTAACAAAAGGATCTCAACATGAATAACTCACGCTGTTCTTCGATTGACTTCGGCCGCCACCAAGGCCGCCTACTGCCACACCTTCTTTTTACGGATCCGGATTACTTCTTCTGGGCCTGTGAAGCGGATGTGTTCAGGGGGATGCTGGCAGTGGAGGCAACGCGTGTCCATCGACGCGCAACCTCGATTCGCATTCCAACCCGGCATGGCACGGAGACGGTCGTCGAGTACACCGTCGGACCATCGGGAAGGTTTGAGGGTTTGAATCTGTGCCCCGCTACCATGACCTGCGAGAGAGGTGGGAGCAGTAGCTTCACCAAAAGGGTCATCGACATGAGTGTGCCGCGCGCGATGCACAATTACGACAAAGGTGGCGGGAAAATTTTGGTGCGCGACGTCAAGTTGATCGTGTTTGGCGATGCCAACCTACGGATGACGTCAAAGCGCGCGGGCGAGTTCTTCGCCGACGATGCGAACTTCGTCCTCGAGCTTGCATCATGATCCCAGCGAGGCATCGGGCAGTCGACGAAGGGTTGGCCATCGCTATGGCTAATTCCTACAACCCCCAACCCGTCCCAACGCCTCTGATACCCACCGCTCCGCGTGACCTTCACGGCCGATGGACATTGTTCAAAATCCTCGAAGCCAAACGCAACGACCAGATTCGCGGTGAGCTGGGCGAAGCCTATCTGCCCTGCCCTCCCGACGTTGAACTAGATACGCGTCGACGTGCTCATCCACGACCACCGCAGTTCTCGCTCACACTGCCGTTGAACAGTGTGAGTCGAGGCTTCCTGATGCTTCGATTCCTGGATGGCGTTGCTGAGAACACCAGCGAGACTCGGCACGCAATAGGCGTTCTGCGAAGTGCTCGACTGCGAGAGTTTGTCGAGAGTGGTCTACTTGTTGGCGTTCCCGAGAGCAGTATTGCGACGGCAGCCAAAGAGCTTCTGGGCAGGCAGCTGGAACCAAGCCAGGTGCGCGCGTTCGCTTCGCTCTTTTTCCGCTTGGACGTTCTCACACGCGCGCAGATTCATGTGCTCGTTGAGCAACGCGTTCGATGCACCCTCCACGGCTTAGGCGATGCGGTGACGACCGCGCAAGTGCTAGCGCTCGATGCTCGAATAGTTGCCTTGAACCTTCCTCCGATAGCCGCGAGCTGGATGAAGGTCCTTGAGGCAATGGGCTTCGACTCGCTCCCGCGCTGCCTCCGTGAGCTCCTCGCCTCTCCAAGCCCCGTCACATGGAGACGACGATGAACAGCGACCTGCGGATGGCGTCCGCGCAAGAAGATTTGAGAGGGCAAGAGCCCTTTAGTTAGGTGAACATCGCGGAGATGAACGCAAGCCCCTGCGATCTAATTGGCTCGCTCATCAACGAAGTACAACAAACGTTCCAACGAGCTGTGCATCGCGCGATCGGGATCGAGTTCAGGAACTCTCGACGCACCGAGGATGGCCTTCGCACACGAAATAAACTGGCAGCAACTTCGCCGTCTGAGCGACCGGCGTTGTGCCCTTCTCACTGAATGGGGGTGTGCGCGTCCATCACGTCTGCCCGACATGACGCGAGCATTCTTGTAATTCTCCACCTCATGGATGGACAAGCGGACGCGTCACCATCACAATCAACGACGATGTCGAAGATGACGACTTCCACGATCGATCTGCAAAGGACTCTTTCAACCGAAAGCGGTGTGTTCGATCAATTGCAACTCGTGGACAATGCGGAGCCAGCGTCACGTTCGGCGCCGGCGCTCATCACCGACGCCGATGAGGATGCCTTGTTAGGCGAGCAGCCAGCAGCTGCACCTCCATCCCCCGTTGCGCTAACGATCTCACGGGACAACATTGCTCGCGGAATCGCAGTTCGTCAGGCCTTTGAAATTGGCGACAGAGACTCGGAGGTTGCGGAGCGATTGCTCGAAGAATTTGTAGCAGGCGAGGTTCCGATCGTTCGCGAATTGCAAAATGTGGAAGGTGCGCTCGTTGCGCTGCTCGGCCAAACGCTGCTCGATCCCGCACTCGCGCTACGCGTTGCGAACGTATTGAAAGAGACAACCGCCGTGTCGGCCGCCGTACGTCGGCGCGCAGAAACAAGCCTTGCAGCCGCAGCATCGTTGCGCGCACAGAAAGCATTTCTTGCTACCCATCGCAGCAGCAATCGAGGCCCCTATGGGAAGTGAGGTCATGGGCCCTCGATTGGGCGAATTGCGCGCGAGCGATCTGCTTGCAGTCTACCAGGGTGCCCTGGTCGGGATGCCATGCGTCGACGTGATCGTGTGGTCGTCCCATGGAGCTGTCGCTGCTCGCGTCTCGCTTGGTCGACTGCCATCGGGGCGACGTTGCGACACCGCTCTCATCTGCGACGGCTGCAACCGAGTTGTTCGCCTTCTTCTCACGCGTCACCAGGACCTTCGTTGCCGCAAGTGCTTGAAGGTCAGAACCAACCACCAGCGTAAGCGCACCACTGCTGATTGGGTTCGTCGTGGGGATCGAGAGGCTGACCGTTTTCTCCGTTTGATCGCCAATCCTGCGAGGCGACTCACTCCCACGAGACTCGATGAAGCTCGCCAGCTCGCCCGTGAAATCATCGACGCCGATCATTTGCGCGTTGCGTTCATTCGAGATGAACTCGCGATGCTTCGTGCGGAGGTCGAATGAGCACTGTGACCAAGACACGTCAACGCAAAGGTGGGGCAGCCGAATCGGGGGCCTCTGGCCTGCATCCTGATCCACCGCCAGTTTTGGCCGACAAAGAAGAGCGACGTGACACTCGCAGCATGCGCACTGTGTTTCGGTCCATCGTTCGTTCTCAAACGCGAGCACTGACTTTTGAGCGCTTGGCGGTTGTCGTCGCTGATCTGCTTCGAGGTGGTGACAGCCAGCCTCCTCAGCTGCTTTTGAAGTTGCCTGGTGGTGGAGCATTCGCAGCTGAAGTTGACGACGTTCTGGAGATTGAGGCAGAGCTCGTCCGAATGGGATCAGCCGAGCGCATGAAGCTCGCGAGCTTGATGGCGTCGGTAGTCCGCGTGCACGCACGCGATGTAGATCGCGACCAAATGCCACGTGGGCCCAACGCGCCGATACCTGCCGGTGAAGGGTTGCTGGACAATCCTGGTTTCAGGGCTGCATCTTCCGTGGCAGCAGCGGCCACAAGTAGGAAATAGAAGCGCTAGAGAACTTGAACTTTGATCGCTCGCTGAAGGAGAACGGAATGAACGAGAATATCAACGTGAGTGCACCTGCTGACGAAGCGAACTCTCAGACTGACGCTATCGATGCTGAGACCTGCGTGGCGCGTGTTAACGCTGCTGGGAAGATTGCGGTCGAAGCCGCGGAGCGACTGGCGGATCGTATTGAGAGTACTGCTGCGCGACGAGCAGCTGCCCAGGACCCTCCCGACCTGAAGTAGCGCCAAGAGAACGCCATCAAGCGATTGCGGGTTGCCTTTCGCTGGTCGACAACGGTACCTCCGCCCACTTGTCCGCATTCAGTCGCTTCACCACCCGCCACGGCTCATCGAGTTTTCGACGGTGCTCGTGGTCGTGCGACCATGAACCCGATGAAGGGGCGCCGAAGGCGATCGGCATCATGTGCGCCTCGCTCGCAGTAGCAGTCCGCGCGTCCTAGCAGTTGATGACCTAGACCACAGCTCGGCATGCGCGATCACACCTTCCCATCGCTCCCAATGCGAACGGTTGTGTCTTCCCACGCGTGCGCCGAGGAGCAAGTGCAAGTGGTCAAAGCCGACTGGACGGGACGACCGGGAGATATCTACGCCGTTGATGGGTGTGGGAAGAGGGTTGTTTATGCGTCCGACAGTAACGGCAAGCTCCTCATCATATCTCAGGTGAAGCTTGATAGTCCAGGTAGCCCCTAACGCTTCCCTCTCGATTGCGCATCGCGTGCCGAGTAGAAGTGGCGAATGCTCGACCACGTTTCTCTTGGGGTCGTCAGCCTCGATCGCGCTGCCAAGTTCTACGACGCCGTGCTCACGCCGCTCGGGTTCATTCGCGTTTGGTCCTACCCGAAGGCGGTCGGCTACGGAGAGCCTGGTGGCGAAGACAAGTTTGCCCTCAAAGAACGATCCGGAGCAAAACCCGCAGGAGATGGGTTCCACCTCGCACTCACCGCAACCTCTCGCTCCGCGGTCGATTCGTTCCACGCCAGCGCGCTTGTGCACGGCGGTGTTGACGATGGGCTCCCTGGGCTTCGGCCAGCATACGGCTCGGGCTACTACGCGGCCTTCGTGCGTGACCTGGATGGGTACTGCATTGAAGCCGTCTTCCACGAGCCGTAAGCGTCATCGAAGGTGTCCATTCACCTGCACGAAAGCGTCATCGATGGGTGCATCGAATGTCGCCGCCGTTGAATCTATGAGTCGATCACCGAGTCCCGATCGCCACGTACTCCTTCAAACCGTTTTCCAACAGACGAATGGCTCCGGCAATGCGAACCGTGCACTTGCGATGAGGATGACCATTGGGCGGGCTGAGAAACACACTGAGCACATCGTCGAATGGGATCAAGATCTCGCACACAGTGCCAGCCCCGCTGACAACGTTGAACGGCACAACGCGATCTGAAAGGTCGAAGGCCAGTACTTCTGCGCCATGCTCGTGCAGCAAGGGTCCGGTGCGATCGTCGATGTTGGTGTACTCGAGCGTGATGTTTACTGAGTAGAGAGCTGGCAGTTCGACCAGCTTGATCACGAACTCCATACACGCTGCGCGACTCTCGAATCTTGGTTCTCCAGGTTGCCAGCCAAACGCAGCGACGAAACCGCGCGCATCGCAGAAATAGTGCTCGATGATCGCCGAGACTGCCCGTTGCTCGTGTCCTGGTAAGAAGAACGACCCAGCTACCGTTCGCTCTCCACAGTTGCACCAGCACTTACCTGATGGGTTGAGCTTCATGTCGCTCACCCTGTCATTTCCAAGCGCGAAGTCTTCAGGCGTTTTGAAATTCTTCGATGTTCGCAATCAGTTGCTTGGCGCGTTCAACACCAACGCGTTTGAGCACTCGATAGAACTCTGTCGTCGATTCACCGTGTGTTGAAGCCGAGGAGCTGCGTGCGTGTACCTTCTTCGCCGGACTCGTCTTCGCCCCCTTCGGCCTTTTCTTCCACACCGCGTAGACGAGCGCTGTCGAGGCGTTCGCTGCCTTGGCTATTTGATCCGCAGTCCACGTCGGGTTCTGCGCCTGTAGCGCCAAGACATGGGTTTTCTTGGTGGGTTTGCGACCTCTCACTTTGCTGACCTTGCTGGTTGATGCAGCCGGTGCTGTAGCCTTCATCGCTACCGTCACGGTCTTCGCCTTGCTCTTGCGACTCGACTTGCTCTTCTTGTCGTTCGCGGTGGAGCGAACTTTGTAGACGTAGTCCGCGTCTAACTTGATCTTCGCTTCGCTCGCTTTTGCGACAACGTCTTTCGCAGGCATCGTGTGGGGTAGCGCACGAACGAAAGCGGCTTTGGTCTGCGTCTTCTTTGCGGTGGTCGGTGTAGACATTGCGCGACCAATAGTAGGTGCGCCGGACGTTGCGCAATCATTTCTTGGTAAACTACTCGTGTAATTCCATCGCACCGCGATGTAGATTCCTAGCGCCGTCCCTATTGAATGACTCGCGCAAGCTCGCGCGTATTTTTGATCGCTCCGTTTTTCTCTCGTGACCATCTTCACTGGGGACCAGCCATCGTCGTCGCGAACCAGAAGCGGGTGATCTTGGTGCTCTCGGTGACCGTAGACATTGCATGAGTCGCTGCCAGCGAGCACTCTAACGACCTCGCTGACCGTCGGCACACTGACGGTTGTCACCGATTCTTGGTCGGTGCCGCGTTCCTGAGACCTTCACACAGGCAAAGCCCGACGGCTGTCGGTGATGGAGGACTGCTGTAGATGGGGACTGAACCCGATGCACTCTGGGCGAAAGCCTGCGAGACGTACCGCCGCGACTTCTACGGCCTCAAGGTTGCTGTCGACAAGGACGAACCCGCGATCGTTCTGAGCTGCTGCCTCACCGGTCGTGCCACTGCCGGCAAAGAAGTCGAGAACGACATCCCCTGGAAGCGAGTGGACTTTGATCAGCCGATTCAAGATCCCCAGCGGCTTCTGGGTCGGGTAGCCGGTCTTTTCGCGACCGTTTGTGGGGACGATGGTGTGCCACCACACATCAGTCGGAGTCTTTCCACGAGCTGCTTTTTCTGGGCCTACCAGGCTTGGTGCCATGTACGGGATGCGATCCATCGCGTCGAAGTTGAAGATGTAGTCGTCGGGGTTCAGCGCGTACGGTCGATCGGCCGGAGTCGTGCGCGAGGCTGCGCGCGACAGAGCGTTGCGAGCTGTTGGCGGAGAACCAGGTTCTCGAGGACGAGGCTCGCCCGCGGCTGGAACGCCGAAAGAAGCGCGCCGACAAGCGCATCGAGGACCGCCAACATCCCGCGCACACTCGCCCAGTCGACCCAACTTGTCATCGGCGAATCGCTCTCGCGGACGAGGTATCCTGATCGCAGGCCCTTGCTTGCTCATCGGAATTCCCCA